>USKL01000019.1 GCA_900555225.1 uncultured Collinsella sp. | reverse complement strand
CAACCTGCAGCCTGCGCTGCCTTGGCCGCAGCATCACTCGCCTGCGTTGCCGCCTCGGTAGCGCGCGCCGCTGCCTCATGGGTGCGAGCACGCTCTGCCGCCTCGGCCTCGCGCTGGCGGGCGCGGTCCTCGTTCTCAAACTCGATATCGTCCTCGATCTCGTCGCTCGGATTGAGGAGCTCGTCCAAACTCACGCCATAGAGTTTAGCGAGCGAGATCAGGTTCTCGGTATCGGGCGAGCTCTCCGCGCGCTCCCATTTACTGACCGCCTGGCGCGACAGCCCCAGCTTTCGCGCGAGCCCTTCTTGGCTAAAACCCTTGCTGCGACGAAGGTCGGCGAGCCGCTGCGCAGTTTCTACATTCATGGTTCCTCCTATGTGATGCCAGCCGTGCCGCCGGACCGTTTTCTTCTTAAGGCGCCTTGCACAGTTAAAAATCTATCCGCCACCGCCAAAAGCATGCCACCTATTCTAGTGAGATTTTTGACAACCGGCGGTTGCGGGTGCATATGAGCTGCGGAAATGTGTCCAAACAAAGCAATGACCCGTAGCCTGGTTGTCCCCGTTGCGGCGTAAACGGTAGTATGGTCGTACTGTTTATTCCGCACCGCCAACGGAGGGAGTTCCGCGCCGTGAACCGCGATTTCGCCTCATCGCTCATCCAGCTCAACAATACGTTCTATCGCGAGCACTCCGCCTCCTTTTCCGATACGCGCCAGGCCCCGTGGCCCGGCTGGGTGCGCACCATGGACATCGCGCTCGAACAGCCCGACGTCGCCACGATCGAGCATCCCGTCCGCGTCTTCGATCTCGCCTGCGGCAATATGCGATTCGAGAACTTTGCCGCCGGCGGCGCACTTGCCGCCAAGGGCGTCGATGGCGCAAACCCCTCGGCAGATGCCAGCTGCCCGTTTGAGTTCTACGGCGTCGACTCATGCCAAGACCTGGCCATCGATGCACGTGGCCACGCACTGCGCATTCCCAACCTGCACTTCCAGGAACTCGACGTGCTCGACGCCCTCATGAGGCTCAACCCCGCCGAGACGCCCGACGTGCTTTTCGATGCCCCGCTCGCCGACATCTCGGTCTGCTTTGGCTTTATGCATCACGTGCCATCGTGCGAGTACCGCGTACGCGTGCTCGACGCCCTGGTGCGCCAGACACGCCCGGGCGGCATCATCGCCATCAGCTTTTGGGAGTTTATGAATGACGAGCGCATGGCGCGCAAGGCCGTTCGCGCCGAGGCCCGCGCCGAGCTCACCCCGCCGTTTGAGGGTTACGATTCCGCGCAGTTTGAAGCCGGCGACCACCTCATTGGCTGGCAAAACGACCGCCACGCCTACCGCTATTGCCATCACTTTGACGATCAGCAGATCACCGACCTGGTGCGCGGCGTCCGTACGTTCTACAAGAGCGGCGAGGTCCCCGTGCGCGAGCTTGAGCGCTTCCATGCCGACGGTCGCAGCGGCGAGCTCAACCGCTATGTGATTCTCAAGCGTCTGTAGGCACCGACAACTCGTCGTCGAGCCGCACCGCATCTTTCGGGCAATCTATGCCCACCCTTTTTCAACCCATTGACGGAACGCGCAGCCATGCGTTCCATACTTATGACCAAGGAGCCTCATGGGAGCCGTCCACGTTCGCACGCCTAAGAACTTTGTGCTCGAGGAGCGCCTGGAGCGCTACGCCGATGCGATTGAGACGAACCCTGAGGCCTATGCCGGAGATTGGCGCGAGGCCTGTGCGCTAGTCGGCAGCAAGCCCTTCGAACACCTTCACCTGGATCTTGGCTGTGGCAAGGGAACCTATCTGGTCGAGCGCGCCCACCGCGAGCCCGACACCCTCTTTATCGGCATGGACCAGGAGCCCATCTGCATCGCCTATGCCGCGCAGAAAATCTACGAACAGGGGCTATCCAACGCACTCGTCCTGCCCCGAGGCGCCGCATCGCTGCCACAGCTGTTTGCCGCAGGCGAGCTCGATGCCATCACCATTAACTTTCCCACGCCGCAGCCCAAGGCCAAGTACGCTAAAAAACGACTCGTTCATGTCGACCATCTGATGCTCTACCGCCCGCTCCTTTCAGCCGGCGCTACCGTCACACTGCGCACCGATAGCAAGCCGTTGCGCGATTACGCCCTGGGACAGTTTGCCGCGGCCGGCTACGACACACTTTGGGTAAGTGACGACGTTCGCCGCGACCATCCCGAGCATCCCAAGACCGAGTACGAGTGCCGCACGCGCGAGATGGGTGCCACTGTCTATGGCATTTGCGCCACACCCGGCGAGAAGCCTACCGAAGAGCAACTCGCAGCAGGCCGAGCGCAGGAGCAAAGCCTTGCCTGCTACCTGCCCGATAACCTCGATGAGCTCACCTATGTACCTCTGGGCATGGAAGAAGCCGTCGAGAACTTTAAAAACCGCGCCCGCAAAGGCAAGAAGCGCCTGCCGCAGGAGTCCTAGGGGCTTCTGATGGTCGCAGCGTCGGCAAACAAGTGAAAATAGGCGCCAGCGAACGACCCTCAAACCTAAGTGAGTAGACTTTTTTGCAATAGCCAAGCACAACCCGCATAACGAAAACTAAAACCGCAGATAGAGCCCTTGCGCAAAAGCCATGTGCTCGCGACATCGCAAAAAGTCTACTCACTTAGCCGGCAACTGCACCAAACGGCTGGGCAGAACGCCCATTTCCTGCATTTTCTCGCGCGCTGGCACCCCGCGCCGCTGCTACGCCATAATAGTTGGCGGACAAACGCGAGAGAAAGCAACCACATGGCACAGACCACGACAGACACCACCGCCAGCACCGTTTCCGGCGCCGGAGCCGCCAGCTCATTCTCGGGCGGCACGGGAACCGAAGCCGAGTTCGGTTCGCTCGGCGCGCTCTCCCCCACCTGGTGGGAGCCCGAGGATGGCAGTGAGCCCGAACCGTGGCTCACGCCCGATCAGGCCTTCGAACGTTTCTTTGAATGGACGAGCGATCGCGGTATTGAGCTGTGGGACCACCAGGAAGAGGCCCTCATGGATCTAGCCGCCGGTGACCATGTCATTTTGGGAACACCGACCGGATCGGGTAAATCGCTCGTCGCGCTGGGAATGCTCTTTATGGGCATGGCGCAGGGCAAGCGCTGCTACTACACGGCTCCTATCAAGGCTCTGGTCAGTGAGAAGTTTTTCGACCTTGTGCAGGTGCTCGGCCGCGATAACGTCGGCATGATCACCGGCGACACGCACATCAACACCAAGGCGCCCGTCATCTGCTGCACGGCAGAAATCCTTGCCAACGACGCACTGCGCGAGGGCGAAGATGCCGATGTTGGCTGCGTCGCCATGGACGAGTTCCACTACTTTGCCGACCCCGATCGCGGTTGGGCCTGGCAGGTGCCACTGCTCGCCCTGCCTCACACGCAATTCATGCTCATGAGCGCCACGCTCGGCGATGTCACCGCGATCGCCGCCTCGCTCGAGGAACACACCGGCGCTACCTGCGACTTGGTCGTCGATGCCCCACGCCCCGTGCCGCTGAGCTACGACTACGTGACGACCTCGCTCGAGGGCACCGTCGAGCTCGCCATGCGCCGCGGCGAGGCCCCGCTCTACATCGTGCACTTTAGCCAGGACGCCGCACTTGCGACGGCGCAATCCCTCGCCAACTTTGGCATTGCCAGCAAGGAGCAGCGCGAGGCTATCAAGGAGGCGGCCAAGGGCACGAGCTTCTCGACGGCCTTCGGCAAGATCCTCAAGCGCTTGCTTGGCTGCGGCGTCGGCGTGCACCACGCCGGTATGCTGCCGCGCTATCGCCTACTGGTCGAGCGCCTGGCACAGCAGGGCCTACTGCCCGTCATTTGCGGCACCGACACACTCGGCGTCGGCATCAACGTACCCATCCACACCGTGGTACTCACCGCGCTCACCAAGTTCGACGGCTACAAGATGCGTCGCCTGCGCGCCCGCGAGTTCCATCAGATTGCCGGTCGCGCCGGCCGCTCGGGCTTCGATACCGAGGGCATGGTCATCGCCGAGGCCCCGGAGCACGAGATCGAGAACGCCAAACTCATGGCCAAGGCGGGCGACGACCCCAAGAAGCTCCGCAAGATTAAAAAGAAGAAGGCCCCCGAGGGCTTTGTCACCTGGAACAAGCAGACCTTTGAGCGCCTGATCGAGACGCAGCCCGAGACGCTCAAGCCGCGCCTTCGCATCACGCACTCCATGGTGATTAGCGTGGTCGAGCAGGGCGGCGATGCCCGAGCCCGCGTACACGACCTCATCGAGACGAGCTTGCAGACCCCCGAGGAAAAGGCCAAGCTCGAGGTTCGCGCCGACGAAATCTTCGCCACGCTCATCGATTCCGGCGTCGTCGTTCGCACCGAGGTGCCGCCCGCGCCCGACGCCCCGACTGACGCCGCGCCAGACATCGACTATGCACTGACGGTCGATCTGCCCGAGGACTTTGCGCTCGACCAGCCGCTCTCGCCGTTTTTGCTTGCCGCGCTGGAGCTGCTCGACCCCGAGAGTGAGACCTATACCATGGATCTGATCTCGATGGTCGAGGCAACGCTCGAGGACCCCAAGCAGGTATTGCGCGCGCAGGAGCGCGCCGCGCGCGACCGCGCGATGGCCGAAATGAAGGCTGACGGCGTCGAATATGAGGAACGCCTGGAGCGCATCCAGGATGTCACCTACGAAAAGCCGCTCGAGGACTTGCTCGATGCCGCCTTCGACAAGTACTGCCAAGAAGTACCTTGGGCCAACGACTACCAGCTCTCGCCCAAGAGCGTCCTGCGCGACATGCTGGAGAGCGCGAGCGACTTTAAGGGCTATATCCAAAAGCTCGGCATCGCCCGCTCCGAGGGCATTTTGCTGCGTTACCTGGCAGAGGCCTACCGTTCACTCGACCGCACCGTGCCCATCGAGAAGCGCGACGAGCGCCTGCGCGACATTATCTCGTGGCTGGGCTTTGTGGTGCGCTCGGTGGACTCGAGCCTGGTGGACGAGTGGGAGAACGCCGGCAACCCGGCAGCCCTCGACGCCGCGCCGCCGCAGGGCATCGACGAGGTCGTGGCGGACCGCCGCGGCTGCACGCTGTTGGTGCGCAACGCGCTCTTCCGCCGCGTGACCCTTGCCGCCCGCGAGCACGTTCGCGATCTGGGCGAGCTCGACGAGGACTGGGGCATGAGCGAGGTCCGCTGGCAAAAAGCACTTGACGCTTACCACGAGCAGCACGAGGAAATCCTCACCGACGGAGATGCCCGCAGCGCCGCGATGTTTTCCATTGACGAGTCCGACGAGAAGACCGCGCACGTATGGCACGTGCACCAGATCTTTGCCGACGAGGATGGCGACCACGATTTTGGCATCATGGGCGATGTCGATCTGGACGCCACGCAAGACGGCGGCGAGGTCATCTTCAAAAACTACCGCGTCGGCTTTATCGAGGACCTGCTCGAGGACTAGCCGAACATACTGGAACGAAACGAAGCGGGGTCGCTGGCAACATCGCCAGCGGCCCCGCTTTTTGCGCGATACGCTATCCCCTACTCGGTATCCTCGACCTCATACGAATCCGCCTCGGCTGGCTCATCGTTTGTCTCTGTCGCAGCCCCGCGCGCCTCGTCAAACGCGGCCTTCATGGTCTTGTTGCCCCACGTGAGCTTGCGAATGGTAAGATCGTCGGCCTTCTTGTTGGCTAGGCGCAGATTGTTCTCGGAGGACAGCAACGCCTCCTTGGTTTTCTGCAGATGGCTAATCGTCTTGTCGATCTCATCAATCGCCGTTTGGAACTTGCGGCTCGCGATCTCGTAGTTGCGACCGAAATCATTCTTGAACTTTTCCATCTTGGCTTCGAAGTTCGTGACGTCGATATTCTGCTGTTTGTACTCCGCCAGTTCCTGCTTATAGCGCAGCGAACCCATGGCGGCGTTGCGAAGAAGCGTGATCATGGGAATAAAGAACTGTGGGCGAATCACGTACATCTTCTCGTAGCGATAGCTCACGTCCACGATGCCGGCGTTGTAAAGCTCGCTCTCGGGTTCGAGCAACGTGCAGAGCACCGCGTACTCGCAGCCCTTTTGGCGGCGATCGTGGTCGAGTTTCTTAAAGAAGTCCTCGTTCTTGTGCTTGGTCGCGGTCTCATCGTTCTCGTTTTTCATCTCGAACATAATTGAAATGACCTCGTTGCCGCTCGCGTCGCACTCGCGGAAGATAAAGTCGCCCTTGGTGCCCTCGGACGCATCGTTATCCTTCTCGAAGTACGCGTTAGGAAACGCCGTCATGCGCAGACGGTTAAACTCGGTCTCGCAGTGCTGCTCGAGCGACTCGCCCACCATCTTGGTGGACAGGCGGACCTTCATGTCCTTAAGGCGCTCGATCTCTTCATCCTTGTAGCGAATCAGGTCATCGCTCGCGCGCTTGGCCTGCGCAAGCTCGAGCTCGTGTGCCGCCTTGACCTGTTCCTCGCGAGAATCGCGCACCGCCAGCTCGCTCGTCAGTTTGGCACGCGCCTCATCGCGCTCTCGCTCCGCCGCGGCGACCGCCTTCGACAGGTTCATTTTTGCCATCAGTTCCTGCTCGCGCAGCTGGGCACGCAGACCCTCGGCCTCTTGCTCGGACTGTGCCTTAGCGGCAGAAAACTTCTCTTGTACCGTCGCGCGATAGTCAGTAAGCGCGCGCTCGGCCTCGCTGCGAGCGGCATCGAGCTCACGCTGCGACTCTGCCGCAGCGGCGGCAAGCGCCATCTCCTGGGCCTTGTCCGCCGCGGCAAGCCTGGCCTGCAGCTCGGCAATCTGAGCATCACGTGCAGCTAAATCGTTTTGAGCAGCGTTGCGCGCCGCCGCCTCGGCGAGTTTGGCTGCGTCATCCTTGCGCCCCAGCTGCGCACGAAGGTTGTCGATCTCGCGCTGCAGCTCGGCATTCTCCTTTTGAGCATCGGCGCGGGCCTCAACCGCCGCGCGCTGGCTTGCACTCTCGCGCTCTGCGGCAGCGCCCTCGAGCTTAGCGCGCAACTCGGCAAGCTCAGCATCGCGCTTGGCAACCTCTTGCGCCAGTTTCTGATCCGCGGTGTTCTTCTGCTCGACAAGCTGAGCGTTGCGCTGAGACTCTGCCTTCTGCAAGGCGGCCGTCGAACGCGAGCGTTCAAGCTCCAGCGCCTGCTCGCCCTCGCGCTGGACTGCCTTCACACGCTCATCCAGGTCGCGCGAGAACTCGGCATCGCGCACCTGCTTGACGATATCCGCATAGCCGGATGCATCGACCTTAAAAACTTCGCCGCAATGCGGGCACTTGATCTCGTTCATAGCAGCTCCTCGATGGACGCAAATATCAACCGGCTACACTCTACCGCGCCGCGCGGACAAAAAAGGCGCCGCCGCCATAATGGCAACGGCGCCAGAACCACCACAAAGGTGCCTGTCCCCTTTGTGGTGGCTCTGGCGCCCTATAACCCAAAGAAGCTAAGAATCTGATCGCGGCTTACGGGCTTGTACTCGTTGGCATCGAGACCGACATCGTAGCGAAAGATAGGGCGCTCGCGATCGCGGTTGCGTGCGTTGGCGCGGTCACCCCTGCTGTGGATATGCCCATGCAGCATAATGGCGCCACGTGCCTTGCCGTTCCAGCTGAGCATGGGGTAGTGGCTCATAACCAGACGATGGCCCTTGGCATAGCCGGGAGCAATCTCCAGGTAATCGCGCACGTCTTCCCAAATCTGCGGTACGTCGGAATCTTCCCAGTCGCCGTCATGGTTACCGCGGATGAGCGTCACGTTCTGGCATTCGATACGCTCGCGCAGGCGCACCGCCTCCGCCAGGGGCAAACGATAGGTAAAGTCACCCAGAATATAGAGGCGGTCGTCCGCAGCCACGCACTCATTGATGGCATCGATGACCTTGCGGTTCATCTCCTCGACCGAATCAAACGGCCGATCCATGTCGTGCAAGATATTCGTATCGCCCAGGTGCAGGTCGGCGGTAAACCACATCATCGTCTGTGTCCTCATTTCGCAACGCGTCTAACACGTGCCTAGTATACAGACGCTCTGGCGCGTCGGTTAGCCAAAGAGCCCGCCGAACAAACCTCGGCGGCGTTTGTCTTGCTTTTTCGAAGCGTAGCCCTGCGCTTTCTTGTCTTGCCGCTTCTCACGGTCCTGCTCTAGCTCATCGTCATCGAGTAGCGTATCCCACTCAAACGGATCGTCTGTCAGATCGAACAGGTCATCGTCATCAAACATGGCAGTCTCCCATACCGATTAGCGAGCATCCACCACATAGAGCCCAACGCGCACCTGATGCCACGGGCTGCGCTCGGGGGCAACCTGTTGCACGCGGGCCTCAAATACGTCCTCGTGGCCGTAATACATCATCAGGGACAGTGGGCCGACCTCGTTTCCCGGAACGTAGCCAAGTTTGGTCTTGCCATAGTAGATCGCAACTGCCTCGGGGTCATGGGGATTATCGCGCTCGGCACACAGCGTCAGTTTATCGCCCGCTTTAAGATCGCCTAGGACCAAAGCACCGTCGGCATATTGAAATCCTGCGATGTGAAACGACAGAAGAACACGTGAAGGCTCGTACATAGCAACTCCCCTAACGGCCGGATAAACCGGTGTGTAACCTTATTGAGAAGTCTACGGTCCCGTGCGGACACAAATACATCCTGTCTGCGTCCTTCAATCGTTTGCCTCAACGCTTGCGCGACAGAACGCTTGCAGATAAGATAGGAACACGGATGGCACCCGTTGCCGCGGGTCTTGCCAACTCCGATACACGTTTTCATCGTGAGAAGTGGCCGTCTTCGCTTACGCGGGGGCGGCTATTTCATTCGGCCGATAAACAGACCGAGTTCGATAGCCGCAATCAACAACGCCAATAACGAAATAACATCGCTTACGTTCATACCAAATCCCTTCTAAAGGGAGTTGGCCCATCCGTGCTCCATAACAGTAGTCTAACGCAAAATGCAGGTAATAGGAACACTTGTTCGTATTACCTGCGCCCTTTTCTAATGCACAAACATGCGCACGAACTTGTGCTTCCAGCTTGCGTAGGGCGCATACCGAAACGGCACGTCCAGCCAAGTTGCCTTGTTCACGATACTCTTCTTGTGGCTAAACGTATCGAAGCTCTCGCGTCCATGGTACTGCCCCATACCGCTCGCGCCCATGCCGCCAAAGCCCATATGGCTCGTAGCCAAGTGCATGATCGTGTCGTTGACACAGCCACCGCCAAAGGGCACGTAACGCACGAAGCGCTGCTGAACTGCGCGATCCTGACTAAAGATATACAGGGCCAGCGGCGTCGGACGATCCGCAATAAACGCTTCGGCCTCGTCTAGGCTCTCAAACGTCAGCACCGGCAAGATGGGACCGAAGATCTCCTCCTGCATCACGGCGTCATCGGGGGTCACGCCGTCCAAAATTGTCGGCTCGATCTTCAGCGAAGTCTCCCGCGCGGTGCCTCCAAGCACGACCTTATCGGGATCGATCAGCCCGCGCACGCGCGCAAAATGCTTGGCGTTGACGATATGCCCGTAATCCTCGTTATCGAGCGGATGCTCACCAAACATACGGCGGACCTCTTCCTTGATGAGGCCCAGCAGCTCGTCGTGCACGCGCGTATCGACCAGCAGGTAGTCGGGCGCCACGCAGGTCTGCCCCACGTTGAGCCATTTGCCAAAGGCGATACGCCGTGCCGCGACCTTCAAGTTTGCCGTCGCATCCACGATGCAGGGGCTCTTGCCGCCCAGCTCAAGCGTCACGGGCGTAAGGTTTTTACTTGCGCGCTCCATGACGAGCTTGCCGACCGGAACGCTACCGGTAAAGAAGATCTTGTCCCAACACTCATCGAGCAGCGCTTCGTTTTCGGCGCGCCCGCCCTCGACAACCGTCACCAGGCACGGATCAAATGCCTCTTCACAGATTTGCTTGAGCACCGCGCTCGATGCCGGAGCATAGGCACTCGGCTTGATGACCACGGTATTGCCCGCGGCAAGGGCGCCGGCGAGCGGCTCGAGTGTTAGCAAAAACGGGTAGTTCCACGGAGCCATGATGAGTGTGACGCCATAGGGCACGGCTTGCGTTTTGCACACGCTCACGGCGTTAGCGAGATCGCACGGACGCAGGCGCGGACGACTCCACCGAGCCACGTGAGCGATCTGATGTCGAATCTCGGAAAGCGACGTGCCGATCTCGCACATATAGGCCTCGTCATGCGACTTCCCCAAATCGGTCTTGAGCGCATGGGCGATATCGGCCTCGTGGGCCCGCACCGCATCGCGTAAACTCACGAGCGCGCGACGTCGAGCATCGACATCAAACGTGGCGTGCGTCTTAAAGTAGGCGCGCTGATCGCCGACGATGCGCGCAATTTCCTCGGTGTTCATGGACCCTCCTAATTCTCGTCCTCAAACATACCACCTGCAACGACTTCGTACATATGCTCGAGCTCCAAGCGGTCCATTAGAAGCGGAACGGGGTATAGCGGATTGGCCTCGGCATCGGCATGCGTCGCCATCTCGGGAATGTCAGAGCTGCGAATGCCCAAAACATATTTGGGGATTCCCAGGGCCTCGTTCATGCGGTCGACCCAATCGATAAAGGCCTCGGCCGCCAGGTTGTCCTGTGCGTTAGCCGGCGCGATACCAGCCATGCGGGCGAGGTCGGCGAGCTTAGGAGCAGCAGCTTCACCATAGGCGCGAAGCATGTGCGGCAGGATAATGGCGTTGGCCAAACCGTGGGGAATCCCATAACGTCCGCCCAGACTGTGCGCGATGGCATGAACGTATCCAACGTAGGAGCGCGTAAAGGCAACACCCGCTTTATACGCTGCCGAAAGCATATTGCGACGAGCGCACATGTCGTCACCATGCTCATAGGCCTCGAGCAAATTGTCGTGGATAAGCTGCACCGCCTGTCGCGCCATCTTGCGCGTATAGGGCGTGGTGCTTCGCCCGATAAAGGCCTCAACGGCATGCGTCAGGGCGTCCATGCCCGTCTGCCCCGTAATGGAAGCGGGCAAGCCGCACGTAAACTCGGGGTCGTGGACTGCAAAACGCGGGATGAGCACAAAGTCGTTAATGGGGTATTTGTAGTGCGTCCCGTCATCGGTAATTACCGCCGCAAGCGTGGCTTCGCTTCCCGTACCGGCGGTAGTGGGAACGGCGATGAGCAGCGGCAGGCGACGATGAATCCGCAGCAGGCCGCGCATCTTGTTGATGGGCTTGTTTGGCTGCGCAATGCGTGCGCCCACGCCCTTGGCACAGTCCATGGCCGAGCCACCGCCAAAGCCGATAATGGCCTGGCAGGCGCTCTCTCGATACAAGGACGCCGCTTCTTCCACGTTTGAAACCGTGGGGTTTGCACGCGTTTCGGCACAGACCGTAACGCCAATCCCCCTGGATGCGAGCGCCGTCTCGAGCGGTGCCGTGAGCCCCAGACGGGCAATGCCGGGATCCGTCACGATAAGGACCTTCTGGATCGAGCGCTTTTGAAGCACCGCGGGCACATCCTCGGCATGCTCTAAAATGCGCGGCTCGGTATAGGGCAGGATCGGCAATGCAATGCGAAAAACCGTCTGATATGTTCGGCACCAGGCACGACGGGCTAGATGCATAAAGGAAACTCCTTCATTTGTTGATAGGTCAACATTTGCTCGCCCGATTGTACTCAGCGGCGGTCAAAGACGGCTTGCCAATCGTTAATCAATCAACATCTTCATATCTCAAAATTGTTTTATTAAAAATCATTCCTAATAGGCTTCACATTTGGTTGCATTTATGGATAATAGAACTCGTCAAGACGCACGTCCGGAGAGGGCCCTTACGGGACCGGACGAGCGCACAATCGCCATCGATCGAAAGGATCGAATCATGAAGTTTGTTTGCCCCGTTTGCGGTTATGTGGAAGAGTTCGACGGCGATCAGCTGCCCGAGGACTTCAAGTGCCCCCAGTGCGGCGTTCCCGGTTCTCGTTTCCTGAAGCAGGAGGAGGGCCAGCTCGAGTGGGCTGCCGAGCACGTCGTGGGCGTCGCCAAGATGGAGGGCGTCTCTGAGGACATCGTTGCCGACCTGCGCGCCAACTTTGAGGGCGAGTGCTCCGAGGTCGGTATGTACCTGGCCATGGAGCACTCGCCC
>USKL01000018.1 GCA_900555225.1 uncultured Collinsella sp. | reverse complement strand
CGTTTCCGCGCCTCGCGCCTGCCCCAAACAATCAAAACAAGCCCTTTTCGCCGCAACCTCAAAGGTCTGTGGGCAAAAAAGGGCAAATATGAGTACTGTTACCATTTTAGTCGCAGGCAAAACCACCCAAAAAGACGTCCGAGCATCCCCTACAACCCCCTAAAGCAGCCAACCTGACTGGTTTAAGGCATATCGGAGCCAATTTTAATGAACATACTATAGGTTATGTTCATTAACTTCTTGGATGTAAATGCTATTCACTTAGCAACAGTACTCATATTTGGCATTTTTTGCCCACCGCCATATAACTAACGCCCTATAGCAGACAAAAAACAGGCCGCAGCCCATCGCTGCGGCCTGTTCGGAAGCAAAAGTGGGCGCTACGCGCCGTAGCCCATCGCTTGCAGCACAAACATGACGACCGTCAGCACCGTAATCACGCCGATAGTCGCCCAAGTGAGCACGTTCCATACGCGGCCGTTGCGGTTGGCGCCCATAATGTGGCGATCCGCCGCGATAACCACCTGGAATACCAAGACTACGGGCAGCAGCACGCCGTTGATGACCTGCGAGGTCATCATAATCTGGAACAAATCGACGTCAGGCATGAGCACCAACACGGCAGAAATGCCGATGATGGCCGTAATGATGCCGCGATAGACCGGGGCCTCGTCCCAGCTGCGGTCGGCACCGCGCTCCCAGCCAAATGCCTCGCAGATAGCGCTCGACGTAACGCCCGGCAGCACGCAGGCAGCCAAGAAGCTCGCCGCGACCAGGCCCGAGGCAAACAGTACCGTGGACCACTGACCCGCAATAGGCTCCAGCGCACGGGCAGCATCGGCAGCATCGCTAATCTGAATGCCCGCCGGGAACAACACCGTACCGGTCGTGATGATAATAAAGCCGGCAATGACATCGGCGGCAAGCGAGCCGCTCACGGTATCGATGCGCTGCAGCACGATATCGTCCTCGCCCGCGTTCTTGTCGACCACGTTGTTCTGCGCCAAGAAAATCATCCACGGCGCGATGGTGGTACCGATCGTTGCGACCACGAGCGACACGTAGCTGGGGTCATTTTGAATGTTAGGCACGACCAGGTCGACCGCGACCTCACCCCAGTTGGGGCCAGCCATAAACGCGGCGACAATATAGGTCACGAACACGCAGCTCACCAGCAGCAGAATCTTCTCGATGCGCTGGAAACTACCCGACATGGTAAGCATCCACACCAGCAGCGCTACCAACGGCACCGAGATGCTCGCCGGCACGCCAAAGAGAGCAAGGCCGCTGGCGATGCCCGCGAACTCCGAAATGGTCACAGCCGTGTTGGCGATCAACAGCGCCGCCATAGCAAGTACACTCTTGCGCACGCCAAAGCGCTCGCGAATGAGCGATGCCAGGCCCTTGCCCGTGACGCAGCCGCAGCGCGCCGCGGTCTCCTGCGTCACGATGAGCAGCACAGTCATGACGGGAAGCATCCAGAGCATCTTGTAGCCATAGCTGGCGCCCGCGCTGGAATACGTTGCAATGCCGCCGGCGTCATTGCCCGAAAGCGCCGCCAACAGACCGGGACCCATAGCGCCAAAGATGGCCGCGATGGTCAACTTTTGCTTGGTGCCCGACTTTTGCTTGGTATTTTGCACGCGACCACCTAGCCCATGACCGACATGGCGAGCAGCACCGCAGCGGCGCAGTACGCTACGCACGAGATCATGACGGCAATAACGTTCATGGCGGTGCCCGACGTGTTGAGGTCATGCTCGTCACGCCAGAACAGCACCATCAGGTAAATCACGGCACTCATGTTGCCAACCAGGCAAATGATGGCAGCGATATTAAAGCACCCGGTAAAGAGCTGCTCCTCAAACATGGGCGCATCGGGGAACGCAGCGGTGCGCACCAGCTGGGCGCACAGGTAGGTCACGAGCGACAGAATCAGGCCCATGCCCGTGCTCTGGAAGAAGAACCCCAGATACGGCTTGGGCTCGTCGTCGTGACCGTCATACTCCAGGAAGTAGTTCTTGACGAACGACACCATACGCGAGGCCGCCAGCAGCACGAGCGGCATGGCGCACATGGGGAACACCACCAGATGCGCGGAGCCGAGCGCCGTCCCCAGCACGGTCGCCATGATGCACGACGCGATGCCCCACACGACAACCCAGTACTGGCGATGCACAAACCAGCTGAGCACGTTCGTCGAGTCGTCCGACGCGCTATCGCCCGAGCCGACACCGGCGATCTGCAGGTCCTCCTGATGCTCCTCGGCAATAACGTCCATGGCGTCGTCGAAGGTCACGATGCCCAGGATATGACGGTTCTCGTCGCAGACAGGGATGGCAACCAGGTCGTACTTGGTCATCTCGTCCGTCACGTCTTCCTGGTCCTCGTCGGGTGACACGTAGACCAGATCGCGATAGGCGAGCTGGCCCAGCGTGGCGTCGCGGTCGGCCACGATCAGCGTGCGCAGCGAAAGCACGCCCGTCAGCATGCCGCTCGGGTCCTCGGTATAGACGTAATAGACGCTCTCAAAGTCCTCGTCGAGCTTGCGAATCGCCTCGATGGCGTCGCCGACCGTCGCCGTGGCGGGCAGCGAGACAAACTCCGAGGTCATGATGCGGCCGGCGGTGTTGTCCTCGTAGCCCAGCAGATTACGAATCGCCTTCTCCTCCTTGACGCCCATCAGGCGCAGGAGCTTCTCGGCCTTCTCATAATCGAGTTCGTCGATCAGGTCGGCAGCGTCGTCCGGGTCCATCATGGCCAGCATCGACGATGCGTCGGTATCGGACAGGCCCTCGAGCATCTCGGTCATAAGCTCGTCGTCATCGAACTCCGAGATGGCCTCGGCGGCCTGGGCAGTATCGAGCTGCGCAAACACCTGCGCACGCAGGCGCGGGTCGAGCTGCTCGATAATGTCGGCGATGTCGGCAGGGTGCAGCTCGCCGAGCGTCTTGTGCGACACCGAGAGTTGAATGTTCTTGGTCGAGCGGTCGAGCAGGTCCATGTAGGACCAAGCGATGATGTCCTCACTGAGCGGCTTGCCCAGGTGCTTCATAAAGCCTTCGACGATATGCTCGAGCGCGGGGCTGATGGCGCGTAGCAGACCGCGGGCACCGACCTCGGCGCCCAGCAGGCGCAGCTGGTTTTCGCCCGACATGGAAAACTTGATGTCGTTTACGCGCACGACCTTCATGCCCTGCGTGTCGACAATCTGCTTGTTGAGCACGTCGCGGGCAAGCAAGAGTTCGGTCGGCTGCAGGTACGAAAAACGGATTTCGGTGGCCGACGTCTTAAGGTGTACGCCCGTCTCGTCGATACGGTCGACCCATTTGCGCCAGCTGATCATAAACGGCGTCTTGCCGGGTCCGCGGAACGCGAGCGACGTCACGTGCGGAAAAACTTCGCCGGTAGCAATACCAAAATCGTTCACCACGCCGAGCTTTTCGCCATCGACGTCCAAGACCGGCAATTTGAGCATCTCACTCAGATAATTCAATGGTGCTCCCCATCATTATTCCTCCGAACGCGGCCGCGCGTGCGGCGTCCGGGGGCTTCTGGATATGTATACGCATGCGCGGGCGGCACGCCGCTCGACGCTTACACCCCGTGCATGCGCAAAAAGCACCTGCATGGGGTCATCGACTGTATGGTCGAGGTTTGGATTTCACCTGTAACCTTTCTCTTGACCCTCATTAACCGCAGTAACTATAGCATCAGCATCGCCCTGCGGCATCGAATTTATGCGCTGCACATTGCAGGCATACCAAACGCTGACGCATCCGTGACATAGCCATTGGGGACGTTCTTAAACGACTACCCAATGACTACTCTGTGGTGTCGTCGTCCTCGGCAAGTTGGGGGAACACGGCGTCCTTGGGCATGGCGACCTTCGTCAGCGAGGTGAGCTTTTTGCTCAGCGACGTGTCCGTCTTGACCAGGTCGCTGAGCGTCACGATCTTGTAGCCGTCGGCAATGAGGCCGTCGATAATCTGCGGCAGCGCCTCGAGTGTCTGCTCGGCGCATTCGTCTCTATCGGTGAGCAGCACGATATTGCCCGGCGTCACCGAATCGAGCACCGTCGAGACCTGCTCGTCGGCACCGTTGAGCAGCCAGTCGCCCGAGTCAATATTCCACGAGACCACAGCGGAGACCAGGTCCATCGCATCAATCCAGTTCTGCTCGTCAAAGGCAGCATAAGGAGCACGCAGCAGCATCGTCTTCACGCCGGTCGCCGACTTAATCGCATCGGTGCCTTTCGTGATCTGTTCGCGTACCGCCTCACGGTCCCGACCCTTGAGCGAATCGTCGCTGTAGCTGTTGGATCCGATCTCGCACCCGGCATCGACAATCGCCTTGGCCGTGGCAGGCGAGGCCTCGACCGCATCGCCCGAAAGGAAGAACGTCGCGGTGACGCCCTTTTCCTTGAGCACCTGCAAGATCTGTTTGGTGGCGCCGCTCGGACCCTCGTCAAACGTCAGCGCCACGTACTTTTTGTTGCCCTTGGGCGCCACGCTGGCGCACGCAACAACGCAATCGGTGGCGGGCACAACCTCGCCGCGGTCTTGCGTCTTGCCTGACTGCTCACCAACCCACACCTCGGATCGGCCCTGGACACCCCATGTCTGCACATACTCGATAGCGCCCGTGCCCTCGACCTTGAGCTTGGGCTCGATAACCGTAGCCTGAACCTCGTGCTTCTCGTAAGTGTTACGGCCATCCTTGACCGTCACCTTCTCGCCACCCTCAAGTTCGCGGCTATCCCATTTGCCCTGCTTCACGCGCTTGCCGTCGACCTTCACCGACAGCTTTTCGCCCCCATGGCGCTTGAGCACGCTGTCATCGACGGCCAGCAGGTCGCCTGCGTCGAAAGCGTCAGTCAACTCCTGGTCGTCGATGAGATTCTGCAGCGTAGAGCCCACACGCACCGCGATCTTCTGGCCGTTGAGCTCCACGTCCACACTGCGGTTGACGTAGCCCACGACGGCAGCGATAAACAGCACGAGCGCGCAACCCACGGCGATGAGCGCGTAGGGCAGGCGAGACGAACGACGGGGCGTACGGCTGTTGCCGATGCGCGCACTGCGGTCGCTAAACCCGCGGCTATGGTTGAGGTACATCGCGCCGGGCTTACGGTGACGCTTGCGCTGACCGCTGGGCAGCTGCCCCAAATCGCGGCGCGCCGTCGGACGCGCACCCGAACGCTCGTTTAAGTTGGATCCGTTTTGGCGCATGTGCCCTCCCCCATAAACACAGCAAGCCGGAGCAACAGGTCTCCGGCTTGCCTCCCATCATTTGGTACGTCGCTATTTTGTAGCTTTTGACGAGCCTCCGCTCGCCTTTTGGTATTCGTCCTTAAAGGCCTTGAACATGCCGCGCGTCTTGCCGAGCTGCTTGCCCAGTGCGCGACTGCCCTTGTCCACGGCAACCGATCCCTTGTCGTCGAGCACCTTGGCGCCCTTTTTGACCTTGTCGCCCACCACGACGCTGGCCTCGGCGGCCTTGGCAGCCGCACCGCCCGAATACCCGAGCGACTTGACCTCGTCCGAGACGACCATCGCGCCGTTCTCGTAGCCGCGCAGCATCGTCGGCGGCACCTGCGTGTCACCAACCAAAACACTCGAAGCAGCACCGGCGGTCACATAGAATGCCTGCACGATGCCCGAGCGCGGCTTGAACTCAACGTCCGAGCAATAGCCCACGACGTCGCCCGATTCCGTGCGCACGTCCATACCGACCCAGATGATGCAATCGTCCAGGTTGATGTCGAGGCGCTTGGCCGCAGCGGTATCGTAGGTGCCCTTGACGTCATCAACCGCGATGGCGCCCTCGTAGACACCAATGGCGTCGAGCGCTACGAATCGGTCGGGACGCTCGATCATACCCGCGATATCGGACTGGCGGACCATAAAGCCGACCACGCGCGTACCGCCCGGGGTAAAGACCGGAAAGTGAATCTTTCCGAGCTTTTTAGGGCTGCGCGGTGTGCCGTCCTTTTTGGTACGCTTGTCCTCAGTAGGCTTGCGATAGATCTTGGCGCCGACAAAATCCCCGGCGCGCATTATGCCTCGGTCGAGGGCTCCGCAGCCTCGGTATCAGCCTCAACGGCGTTCTCGACCACGACGTCGGCGGCAGGCGTCACGTTGCCGCCCGAAATGGCGTCGTTGAGCTGCTCGCGCAGCTGGTCCATGCGCTCGCGGGCCAAGTCGACCTTGGCGCGCAGGTCGTCGGTCTTGGCGTCGACCATCGGGCCAAAGTCATTCACCGCAGCACGGGCCTCCTCGGCGCTGTGCTCGTAGGTGTCGCGCATATTGTCCCAGGCGTCGTTGGCGATATCGGCAGCCATGGCGCGGGTCTCGGCGCCCGAGCGCGGGGCCAGAGCAACGCCGACAATAGCGCCGGCAGCGGCACCAAAAAGTGCGCCGGAGACAAAGCTGAAAGTCTTACCCATGATCATTCCTCTCCTGCGGGCACGTCGGTGCCCACCGTTTGAATGCTGTCCATTATACCCGCAGCGCATCACTTGCCGCTCCGCTCATCTGCGTACGGCAAAGGCGTTCCAGAAATTCACGAAGCTGACGATAAACTGTTACCAGCGGAATATTTTCATCCTGGCAGACAGTGAGCAGGGAGAGGCGGAACGGTTCGACGAGCGGCAGGCCGCCCTCATGCGCAGGTCCTGCCGGAACCGTCGCAGCACCGCCAAAGACGGCAGCGGAGGCCTCGTGGTTCTCGGCAACCGCGCCCTCGGTATCAATCGCCACCTGGGGCTCGTCGTCAAAGTTGGGGACGCCCTGGGGCTCGGCGGTCGCATCGGCAACGGGCTCGGCGTCGACCGGCACATCGCCCTCGTCAGCGCCCTCGTCAGCGCCCTCGTCCTCGGCAGCATCTTCGCCGTTCGCAGCGGCGACGGCCTCGTGAGGATCCTTGCCCTCGGCCTCGGCGCGCATGCCCAGCACCAGGTTGCGCAGGCCCGCGACCGTGCCTTCCACGTCGGGGGCAGGCTGGTCGGCGTGCAGATAGGCCCAGTCCATCATAAAGGTGGCCGAAGACAGCGCACCGATGGCCAGCGCGTCGTCGGGGCACGAAAGCTCAACCTCAAAGACGCGCTCGTCGTGCTCGCTTACGCGCGTGCGGCCGCACGAGATGCTGCCGGCAAGACCGGTCTCGTTCATGAGCTCGACCGTCACGTGCTCCAGCAGGTGGCAGAGCTCGGTCTGACCCATGCAGTCCTGGAACTCGCGGCCGGAATCGCCCAGGCACAGGTGCTTGGCAATCGCGGGCACCAGGTAGTACACGCGCGCCGTGGCCTCGATATCCTCCGAGGTCATGAGCGGCATGCCGGGGTTCACCAGCACATGCGCGCAGATCTTGTCCTCGCTGACGGTGACCTTAAGGATGTTGAACAGGCCTGCCATAACTCTCCCCTACTCTTCCTTGTCCTACTCGTCGCCATCGTGCGGATCCACAGAGCCCGCACCCGACGCCGCCGGCTTCTCTGCCGAAGACTCGGAATCCTTCTTATCGGTTTCGGCCGGAGCGATCACGCGAATGAGCGAGATGCGCTGGCCACGCATCGACTGAACTTTAAACTTGTACCCCGCGACCTCAAACACCTCTCCGATGTCGGGCACCGAGTCGCAAAGCTCCAAAATCCAGCCGGCGATGGTCTCATAATCATCGCTTTCCTCGAGCGGCCAACCAAGCTCAATCGCGTCATCGCACGAAAAACGCCCATCAACGAGCCACTCGCGGCGCGAAAGGCGCGTGAGATACTTGTTGTCGGGGTCGAACTCGTCCTCGATCTCGCCGACGATCTCCTCGACGATATCCTCGATGGTGATAATGCCGGCCGTGCCGCCGTACTCGTCCACGACCACCACGATCTGGTCGTGCGAGGTCTGCATCTCGGACAGTAGCGGCAGGATGTCCTTGGTGTCGGGCACAAAGGTGGCGTCGCGCAAAAAGCCGGCGATGGGCTGGTCACCCTTGCCGTCGAGCGCGGGTTGGATCAGGTCCTTGATGTGCGCAATGCCGGCGACGTTGTCGGGATCCTCGTGATAGACGGGGATGCGGCTGAAGCCGGTCTGGCGCATGGTGGACAGCACGTCGGCGACCGTCTCGTCGTCCTCGCACATGGTGGTGTCCACGCGCGGCACCATGACCTCGCGGGCAACGGTATCGCCCAAGTCAAAGATCTCGTGGATCATGCGCTTTTCCTCGTCGAGCAGGTCGTCCTGCTCCGAGACCATGTACTTGATCTCTTCTTCCGAGACGTTCTGGCGGTCGTCGGCACTCTTGATGCGCAGGATACGGGCCAGGCCATCGGAGCAAGCACCAGTTAGCCACACGAGCGGACGGGCAATCTTTTGGAAAAACGACAACGGCCCCACAACCTGCTTGGACACGCCTTCGGCGTTGGCCAGGCCGATGCGCTTGGGGACAAGCTCGCCGATCACGATGGACACGAAGGCGACCGCGACGGTGATGATGACCGGCGCCAGGCCGCGCGCGATGGCGGAAAGCGGCGCGATGCCAAAGCTCATGAGCCACGTGGCAAGCGGGTCGGACAGGCTCGTCGAGGCGACGGCGGACGAGGCGAAGCCCACGAGCGTGATGGCGACCTGGATGGTAGCGAGCAGCTGGTCGGAGTCGGCAGCCAGCTTAATGGCACGCTCGGCGCGCTTGTCGCCTTCCTCTGCCTCGTGTTCCAGCACGGCGCGCTTGGCCGTGGTGAGCGCCATCTCAGACATAGAGAAGTAGCCGTTGATGAGTGTCAAAACGAGGGTGGTGATAAGGGAGATGGTTATGTCCATCGGGAGTTTCTCGAACCTCCAAGATTCGGGACGTCGGATTAAAACGTTGACGGCGGATACGGCAATTGCACCGGCGCCCAAACAAGGACGCGGGCGCGCAGGCGTGGTCGCTAGATTACGAAGAGAATCACCGCCATGAACTGGAAGATGCTGCCGGCGAGCACCCACAAGTGAAACACACTGTGCAGGTAGCGCACGTTTTTGGCGATATAGAACGGCACGCCCGCGGTGTAGCACACGCCGCCGACGGCGAGCAGGGCAAGTGCCACGGGGTTGAGCAGCGACACGAGCTCAGGCAGCTTAAAGACAACGAGCCAGCCCATCAGCAGGTAGACCAGACCGCTTACCCAGTGCGGTTGACGCTCGCGTAGGAAGCACTCGAGGGCGATGCCGATGATGGCGATGGCCCATACGGCAAAGAACAGCACAGCGCCGCCGTCGTTTGCGAGCGTGATGAGGCAAAACGGCGTATAGCTGCCGGCTATGAGCAGGTAGATGCAGCTGTGGTCGATGATGCGAAACACGCGCTTGGCGCGCGCGGGCTGAATCGCGTGGTAGAGCGTGGAGGCTAGGTATTCGAGGATAATGCTGACGCCATAGACAATCGCCGCGGCCATATGGGCCGGGCCTCCGCCGCGCAGGGCGGCGAATACGATCAGGAGCACCAGGCCCGCGATACCCAGCAGGCAGCCGACACCATGGGTGACGGAGTTCATGATCTCCTCGCCCACTGTGTAGTGTGGAACGGCCGCGGTCTTGGGTCGCGGCTTAGAACTGTCGCTCGAATCGGACATGCCGGTTACATCCTCCAACGTAAAGAGTTCTCAACACTATATCAAAGCGTCTAGGTACGTGCGAAATTTGCACCATACGTGACCCTTTGTTTACCCATTCTTTGCCTGTTGACGCATCAACGGCGAACGTCCATAATGCGCTTGCATTAAATGTTGATGTATTAACATCTTATAGGAGAATACCGCATGGCTCAAAACGCACGTTCCCATCGAAAGCTCAAGATAGCCGGCATCGTTGCACTGGTGGTTGTCGTTGCGCTGCTCGGATTTGCCGGCAACTTTCTGTTTGACTTCGCGCTGAATCCCCGCGCGCCATACACCATGAAGATGATGCAGGATAGCAAGAACGACAAAGAAGGTGAGCAGCCGGATGCCGAGGATACCGAGGCGCGGGCATGGTTTAAAGAGAACCGCAAGAGCAGCAACCTCACCGCGGACGACGGGACCGAGCTTGCCGCCTGGTATTTTGCTGCGTCGGAGAGCACGCACGACTACGCCGTCTGCCTGCATGGATATACCAACGAGCCCATCGGTATGGCCCGATACGCCAAACGCTTCCACGACCGTGGCATGAACGTACTCGCACCCGCCGCCCGCGCCCACGAGCGCTCCGGCGGCGACTATATCGGCATGGGCTGGCCCGAGCGCCTCGACATCGTCGCATGGATCGAGCGAATCGTTCAGGCTGACCCCAAGGCGCGCATCCTGGTCTTTGGCGAATCCATGGGCGCGGCGACCGCCATGAACGTCGCGGGGGAATCTCTGCCCGCAAACGTGAAATGCATTATCGAGGACTGCGGTTATACGAGTGTTTGGGACGAGTTTTCCCTACAGCTCAAGGACGTGTTCGGCCTGCCCAGCTTTCCCTTGCTCGATGTAGCAAACTTGGTGTGCAACGTGCGCGCGGGTTACGACTTTCATAAGGCGAGCAGCGTGGAACAGCTCAAACACGCGACGGTTCCCATGCTGTTTATCCACGGCGACCAAGACACCTTTGTGCCGTACAGCATGCTCGACCAAAACTACGACGCATGCGCCAGCAAGGTCAAGCAAAAGCTCACTATCCATGGCGCCACCCACGCCAAGAGCGCGCAGGTCGACCCCGAACTCTACTGGAACACGGTCGACAACTTCCTCGACGAGTATTTTTAGGCAAAAAGCAACGTCTGGGGTTTTGTTGCCAAAAATCGGTTTGCGGTCGGCGGTATTCGTTTTTTCACCGCACTTCCGAAAAGCCGCCCGCGGGCACTGTGCTCACGGACGGCTTTTGCTAACGCTGCGCTACAAAAACGCTTGATTTGTCCAATAGCTAGGCGCTACTTGACCTCGATGAGCTCGTACTCGCTCGTGCCCAAGCCGATCTTCTCGGCATGCGCGATGCACACGCGCCAGTCGGTGTCGGGATGCGTAATGCAGAAGGGGTCGTGCGCCTGCTCGCCCTCCAGATGCTCGTGGTTATGCTCCATCTTGGCCGCGCTATCGGTGAGCTCGGTGTTGGGCAGCGGCTCGGACGCCATGACGGCATCGGCGCAGGCCTGGTCGATGGCGACCGGGTCGAAGCTCGCGAACATGCCGATATCGTTGACGATAGGTGTGTCGTTTTCGGGATGGCAATCGCAGTTGGGGCTGATATCCATAGCCAGCGAAATGTGGAAGCTGGGACGATCCTGGACAACGGCCTTGGTGTACTCGGCGATCTTGCAGTTGAGCACGTCGGCCGCGGCGTCATAGCCGGGCTTGATGCAGTCCTGGTTGCATGCCGCAATGCAGCGGCCGCAGCCCACGCAGCGATCGTGGTCGATGGCAGCGACGTGAACCGTGCGGGTGTTGCCGTTGGCAAGCTCGCGCTCGCGGGTGTCGTCGAACGAGATAGCGTTGTGCGCGCAGATCTTTTCGCAGGCGCGGCAGCCAACGCAGTGCTCGGCCGCGACGTTCGGCTTGCCGGCGGCATGCTGTTCCATCTTGCCGGCACGGCTGCCGCCTCCCATGCCCAGGTTCTTCATAGCGCCGCCAAAACCGGCCTGCTCATGACCCTTAAAGTGGGTGAGGCTGATCACGATATCGGCATCCATGAGCGCCTGACCGATCTTGGCCTCGTGCACATACTCGCCGCCCTCGACCGGGACGAGCGCCTCGTCGGTGCCCTTGAGGCCATCGGCGATGATGACCTGGCAGCCCGTGGCATACGGGGTAAAGCCGTTCTGGTAGGCGGTGTCGATGTGCTCGAGCGCGTTTTTGCGGCTACCGACGTAGAGCGTATTGCAGTCGGTGAGGAAGGGCTTGCCGCCCAGCTCCTTCACCACGTCCGCGACGGCGCGGGCGTAGTTGGGGCGCAAAAAGCTCAGATTGCCCAGCTCGCCAAAGTGAATCTTGATGGCGACGAACTTGTTCTCAAAGTCGATCTGCTCGATACCGGCGTGACGGATGAGGCGCTTGAGTTTGTCGAGCTGGCTCTCGCGAGCATGCGTGCGCAGGTTGGTGAAGTACACCTTGGCGGGTGCTGCGGGTGCAGTTGCGGTCATAGATCTATCCCCTCGGTCTATATGGCGTTACAGACATAGAGGATGGTACCAGTTAAAGCAGAGTTAAAGTCAAGTACGGCACCTAGTCATTGGGGACGTTCTTAAATGAGTAGTCGCAAGGGACACTCTTTCGCCACCCGGCAGTTGGGGACAGTCCCCAAGTGCCGGCAGGAAAGGAACGTCCCCGAAGGCCGGCATATAGGGACAGCCCTTGCCAACCCGACCGGCAGACCGGCGAATCATCGGCATCTGGTAAGTGGGGCGCGCCGTCACGTTTGT
>USKL01000017.1 GCA_900555225.1 uncultured Collinsella sp. | reverse complement strand
GAGACCTTCGCCTCAAGCGCCTGCTGCGCCTTGATCTCGCCGAAGGTCTTGTTGAGCCACTGCGGCTCATGCAGGCGCTCGTAGGGGACGACCGGCGCGAGCAGCCCCGCGAACTCCTCGTAGTGCTGCTGTAGGCGTGAGTAGAGCGCGTCCTTGCGCGTCTGCTCGGCCTCGTCGAGCTGCGCCTTGATGGCGTCGGCTGATTCGTCGATGATGGCCGTAATCTGCTTGCAGCGCCTCTCGAATGCGTCGAGCGGCTTGTTGTACTCGCGCTTCACGGCCTTGCGGCGCTCGTCGATCTCCTTCTTGAGGCCGTTGAGGTAGCTGCGGTCGTGCTTGGCCTCTGCGATGTTCTCCTTCTTGGTGAGGTCGTAGGTCGCGCCATCGTAGGCCTCGACGGTCTTGCGCACGTGGGCTTCGAGCGCGTCGAAGTTCGCCTCGATGACGGACGGCTTGTAGGCCACGGTCAGGCTCGATGCGTCCTGCTCCTCGATGACCTCGGCCACAACGTTCTCGGCTTCGTTACTCATCCCAGACCTCCCCGGTCTCGTCGTCGAACTCGATGGTCTTCTGCTCGCTCTCCACGGTCAGGATCACGTAGCCGCCCGTCTTCTTCATCAGGGGGAAGGCGTTCTCGCTGTCCATTCGGACGGTGAACTGCAAGACCGCCTCGTCGCCCTTGATGGTCGATTGCTTGAACAGGGCGCGTGCGCTTACCGGCTGCGTCGTGATCAGCGCCATGGCTAGTCCTCCTTCTTCACGCCGAAGATGATGCTCATGACGTGCTTTGCGGCCTGCTCGGCCTCTTTGCGGCGCGCCTGCTCCACAAGCTCCCGGTTGGTGTTCTCGTTGACGACCTGGTAGCCCTTGGCGCGCACGTCCTCGGGGTAGCTTTCAAGCGCGGCCTCGGCCAGGGCGATCATGGCCCACCAAGCGCCCGTGTCCTTCTCGTCGGCCTCGGCCTCGCCGCCCGCCACCATGAGGGCGTTCACGGCGATGCAGCTGGTGAGGTCGATAAGCGTCTCGATACTGTCGGTGCGGCTCATGCCGTCGTTCACGTTGTTCTCGAAGTGCTTCATTTCTTCTCCTTCACGTACTCCTCGACGAAGTACTCGATGTAGATGCTGATAAACGGTTGCGTCCCGTGGCAGGGCCTCGGGCGCTTGTCCACGGTGCAGGTGATCACCTGCTGGTCGTCCTTGAAGGCAAGGCCGTTGAGCGAGTCGCAGACGAGCTTGCCCACGTTGTCCCAGTCGGGCTTTCCCATGTCGGAGCGCCCTTCCCAATACTTGGGGTTGCTCTTAGCGAGCGGTCGGTAGGTGGATATGCGCATCCTCACGGGGCCGTCGTGCCCGGCGAAGGTCTCGCCGTATTCGGCCCGCCACGCGTCGCGCACCTCCTTCTCGGCCTTCAGGGTCTTGGTGGGGGTGTAGGTGCGGTGGTTGCGGTAATCGGTGCGGGGGCGCTGCTTGCCCACGACCTCGCGAACCGGAACCACGACCAGCGCCGTCGCCGCCAGCGTTTGAACCCAGCTCATTCGCTGAAACCGTCCGACTGGCTGCGGTGCTTGTTGAAAGCGCCCTTCAGCTGCGGGTAGCGGGCCTCCATGATGCGGGCCAGGCTCGGGGCGATGCCGTTCTTGCAGGCCACGTGCAGCTCGTTGCGCACCATGTTCACCAGGTAGTTGACCGACACGTAGCCCTTGCGGTTGAGCCTAACGGCGTTCTCGACCATGAAGTTCCAGGCGCCTGGGTTGTCCTCGATCCACTTGCGGGCCTCTTGGAAGTCCTGCTCGCCTGCGGAGCCGAGGCCGAATATCTCAAGCTGGTTGCTCTGCGGCTTGGGGCTGTAGCGCTCGTCGTTACGCATGGACGACACCCGCCGTGGTCTCGTATGCCTGCTGGGCCGTTGCCACAGCGCCGTCCATCGTGGGGATTACCCACGCCCACAGGACGATGAGGAAGATGATTGTGGCGGCTAGGAAGCCGACCAAAACGCCAGCCTTGAACTGGGAGGCGTCCTGCATCTCCTTCGCGGTGGGACGGGGCTTGCGCTCGAATGGTATGATGGTCGAAGCATCGTTCTCGATGCGGTTCATGCGGGCGCTCGGAGTGTGGTAGCTGGGGGCGCTCGCTTTCTTTTTGCTTTGCATTTCGTGCTCCTTTCTGATGTTTCCGCAGGTCATAGCACGTGTGGCTTTTGGTGTGCCTATTTTTGCTTTTTCTTGGCGCGGCTCTTTGCGCTGTAGTAGCGCTGTCGCTCCTGGTTGTTCCTCTTCCCCCTAACCGCCTCCTCTCGCATGGCGTTGGCCTGCTCGGCTAGGTCGGACATGTGAAGTTCCTTCGTGCACTCGATGCACCAGCCGTTGATCCGGTTCAGGGGACGGAATGTCCATCTGCCGCAGTTTGGGCACTGGCTCCGCTTGCGGAGTGAGAGTCCGCAGTGTTGCGCTTGCCACTTAACCGAGTCTTCCGAACGTCCCAGCGCCTTGGCTATCGCTTTAGCGCCTTCGCCCGCGTGCTCTTCGAGATACTTGAGTTCACGTGTCGACCACTGCCTCATCGCGCCTGCTTCTCGCCTTTCTGCTCGCTTTCCCGGTACGCCTTGACCAGCACGTCGCACATGTGGTCGAATGCCAGCTCGCGCGGCGTTTTGGGCTTTTCTGCCTGCTGCTTGGTGGGCGTCTGCTGTTCGGCCATTTAGGCCACCGTCCTGTTCTCCGTAAGTCCAAGCAGGTAGTCTGCGGAGCAATGGAAAAGCTTCGTCATGGCTACGAGCTTCGAGCCGGGGATTTCACCGCCACTTTCGTAGCTAGCAACAGTGGCGCGGCTTTTGAGTCCGAGCTTCGTTGCCAAATCTTCTTGGCTAAGACCGATTCGAACTCGCTCGCTTGCGATCGGGTTCATATGCACCTCCATTTCACTATTTGTGAACTTCACAATTAGTGAATATAGAAGAACTTCTGACCTTTTGCAAGTAAGGAATTCACTATTTGTAAATTTTTTTGTACAATGTGCCTATAGAAGCAAGGAGGGCACAGTGGGCACGCAATTCCGTCTCAAGGAAACAAGACTCAAGTATGGGAAGAAGCAGCCCGAAGTGGCCGCTGTTCTCGGTATAGGTGTTCCCGCTTACTCGATGATGGAAAGCGGGCAACGCGAAATCAATGGATCAAAGCTCATAAAGCTTGCAAGGTATTACGAATGCTCCGTTGACGAACTATTGGGTACGGGGCCTTGGGATACTGGCGAACGGAAGGAATAACACATGGGAATGTTCAACAAAAGCGCCGCTAAGAAGATGGCTAGCGATGCGGACGAGTTCATCGTGAGCGACGGGAAGGTTCACGCCCTCGTGTTCCAGGTCGCGGGCAAGGCCATGTATTCGACCGCCACGCAGCTTGAGGACAAGGTTACCGAGCGCATCGACGGAACGTTGTCGCGCATCCAGGACAAAGGTTGTCAAGTCGTCGATGTCAAGATGGCCGTCAGCGCCAACACGCGCGACAGCGACATGATGCTGTACTCGTTTACCGTCTTATATAGGTAAAGAAAAAAAGAAGCCCCACGGGGTCACAGCGTTGCAGCGCTACCCGTGGGGCTTTCCACAGAACCTCTGAAAGGAGGCCGTTTCATATTATGCCAAAAACAGCGGTGATATACGCCCGCTTTTCATGCAACAAGCAGCGCGAGGCCTCGATAGACGACCAGCTGCGCGTGTGCCGCGACTGGTGCAAACGCGAGGGCTATGCCATCGCCGCCGAGTACTGCGACTACGCCATATCGGGCCGCACCGACGACCGCCCCGAGTTCCAGCGCATGATAGCCAACGCGGGCGAATCCGACATAGTGCTTGTGTACATGATGGATCGCTTCTCCCGTGGGGAGTACGACGCGCCCATATACAAGCGCGAGCTTGCCAAGAAGGGCGTGAAGCTCGTGTCGGCGCTTGAGGCCATACCAGACTCGCCCGAGGGCATCATCTACGAGAAGCTGCTGGAAGGCCTTGCCGCCTGCGAGTCGAAGAAGACCGCCATACGCACCAAGCGCGGAATGGAGGGCAACGCGCTCCGTTGCAAGACCAACGGCGTGCGCGTGTTCGGCTACCGCAAGTCGGAGGACGACGAGTACGAGATAGACGAGCATGACGCCGCGTTCGTGCGCGAGGCCTTCAAGCGGCGCATCAACCGCGAGACCGTGAACTCGATAGCTCGGGACTTCGCCCAGCGAGGCGTGAAGACCTCCAACGGCAACCCGTGCGGCTACTCGATGGTTTACCAGATGCTCCACAACAGGCGCTACACGGGGCGCTACGAGTGGGGCGGCATAGTCAAGGAGGGCGGAATGCCAGCGATCATAGACGAGGTGACTTTCATGGACGCTCAGCAGGTGCAGGGAACCAAGAAGCGCTCTTCGGAGGACTGGGGCGATTTCGCCTTGGCGGGTAAGGCCATATGCGCCGGCTGCGGGCGAAACCTGCAGGGCGTGAGCGGGCGCGGGCGGCACAACGTCAAATACGAGTACTACAGCTGCGTTGACGGCTGCATGAGAAACGTTCGCCGAGAGGAGCTTGAGGGCTCTATCGTCGGTGCCCTACGCGAGCTGCTTTCCGACCGCGAGGAGGCCTTGAGGATAGCCCGCATGGTCGCCGACAGGGCAGACGGGGCGGAGATTGCCACAAGGCGAAAACAGGCGGCGGAATCCCTTTCAGCTGCGGAGCGCGGGCTGAAGAACATCCTGAACGCCATCGAGCAGGGAATCATAGCGCCGGGCGTGAAGGAGCGCATAGCCGAGCTTGAGCAGCAGAAGGCTCGCGCCAACTACGACCTGCAGGCCATCCAGGAGCAGAAGATAGACCCGGAGCGCTTCGCGGACTTCCTGCAGTGCGGCACGAAGCTCGATGACGCAACGCTATTGAAGGCGTTCGTATGGCAGGTGAGCGTATCCGACGAAGACGTGCTCGTGACACTGAACTACGACACGGAAAGCAACGAACCCGCCAGACTTGACATCCAGCGGGTTCGAGGAAAATTGGAATGGTGCCCCCAGCGGGATTCGAACCCGCGATATCCACCTTGAAAGGGTGGCGTCCTTGGCCGCTAGACGATGGGGACAGCGGGAAAGAGTATAGCAGACTTTTTTAGCCGTTCACATATCGTTGGCAAACTGAAAAACCACCACAAAGGTGCCTGTCCCCTTTGTGGTGGCGAGGCGTTAGGGGAGGAGCTTCATCGCGGCGTCGTGGGCGGCGTGCTCGTAGGTGTCGTCGAGGGGCTTGAGCGGCAGCAGGGCGGCGGCCTGTGCATCGCCACGGTGCTCGAGGGCATGGGCGATCAGCCAGTCGGCGAGCTCGGGGTTCTTGGGCAGCGCCGGGCCATGCAGGTACGTGCCGATGACGCCCTTGTAGATCAGGCCCTCAAAGCCATCGTCGCCGTTGTTGCCGGTGCCCGTGACGACGGACGTTCCGAGCGGCGTGGCCTCGGCGTCCAAAAGCGTGCGGCCACCGTGGTTCTCGAATCCCACAAAGGGCTCAGGTGCCAGATCGGTTTTGACGGCTACGTTGCCGATCAGGCGGTCGGAGCCGCGTACGGTTTCGGCGGCAATGACGCCCAGGCCCTCAATGCGATCCTCGCCCATGTAGTACGAACGGCCGAGCAGCTGATAGCTGCCACAGATGGCAAGCAGTGTGCCGCCGTCCTCAACATAGGCCGCGACCTTGTCTTTTTGGGCGAGCAGCTCGTGTGCCACGGCTAGCTGGTCGCGGTCGGAGCCGCCACCCATCATGACGATATCGGCATCGGTGAGATCGAGTGACTCGCCCATACGGACCTCGTCCACGCGCACGGGAATGCCACGCCAGGCGCAGCGGCGCTCGAGGGCGATGACGTTGCCGCCGTCGCCGTAGAGGTTAAGGGCATCGGGATACAGGTAGACGATGCGCAGCGGGCGCGAAAGCTCGACTGGCGCGATACCGACAGGAAGAGCGCTGCCGTCGGCACGGGCTACGGCGCGCCCAGCAACAGCGTCGGCGGTGGCGCCTTTCAGCCCGTCGAGCTCCTTGACCAGCGGCGGGAAGGCCGTGTAGTTGGCGACGGCGTAGAAGGTGTCATCGGCGGCCTCGTCTGCCACGGCGCCAATTGCCTGCGCGACGTCCGAGATAATCGCGGCATCGATGCCGGCGTACTTGAGGCGCACCTGCATGTCGTGCGCGCGCGTGCCTCCGGCAAAGGCGACAAGACCCGGCGTGTCGGCGATGCGCTCAAAGTCGACGTCGTAGATCCACGATACATCGTGGCCGTCGGCATCGTTATCGTTGAGGAAGAAAGCGCAGAGTCTGCCGCCTGCCGTCTTGATGGACTGGATTTGTCGATCGAAGCCTACGGGATTCTTAGCCAGGTTGGCCTCGACGGTGCGGCCGGCGATATCCCAGCGGCCCATGCGTCCGCCGGCGGGGACGTAGGCATCGAGCGTGGGCTGCAGGTGCGCCGTATCCACGCCTAACTCATGTGCGGCAAAGAATGCAGCGGCAACGTTGTAGACCATGTACAGGCCGTTGTAGCGCGTGGCGATGTGTACGGCAGCTGCGTCGGACGCAGATCCAAAGACCAGGTCAAAGCCGTAGCCGTCGCAGCCGAGCTCCACGCCCGTCACACGGCGGACCAGTGCGGGGCGTGCCCAACCGCACGAGGGGCAATGGTAGGCGCCGAGTTGACCATACTGCACATAGTCGTACTCCAACGGCGCGTTGCACTGCGAGCAAAAACGCGAGTCGCTAATGCGATCGGACTCGGTGCCCGTGGCGCCGTCGATGCCAAAGGCGATGCTCGTGTTAGGGACGCGCGCGGCAATCGAGGCGCACAGCGGATCGTCGGCGTTATAGATGAGTGTCGTTGCCGGCGAAAGCTCCAGCGCGTGGGCGATGACGTCCTGGGTGTGGTCGATCTCGCCGTAGCGGTCCAGCTGGTCGCGGAACAGGTTGAGCAGCACAAAGTAGGTCGGCTTGAGCTTGGGCAGGACGCGCACCGTGTAGAGCTCGTCGCACTCAAAAACGCCCACGCGTTTGTCGCTGCTGGTGTGCTTAAGGCCGCCGCGGGCCTCGAGCAACGCGCCCACCACGCCCGGCTCCATGTTGTTGCCGGCACGGTTGCATACCACGGTGGCGCCGCTGGCGGCAACGGCGTCGGCGATGAGGTTGGAGGTGGTGGTCTTGCCGTTGGTGCCGGTGATTACCACGCTGCGGTCGACAAGACCCGCGAGGTCGCGTAGCAGCTCGGGGTTGATCTTCATGGCGATGCGGCCGGGGAGTACGCCGCCCTGGCGCTTAAGGACGGAGCGCAGCCCCCAGCGGGCGATATCGCTCGAGGTGCAGGCGAGAGATGAGCGGAAGTTCATGAAGTCGTTCCTAACGTGAATGACATGGTCGTGGCGATTGTGTCGTTAAAAGCCATAACGGCGCGCAAATTCCTGGGCAAGTTGCGATACGTCTTCGCAAGCGTTGGCCCAGGGGGCAAAGTCGGGAGTATCCGAGATGATGCCGTCGGCTTCCCAAACTGCCTGATGCGAAAGGTCCCAGGGGTCGTGCGGTTCGGGCCGGCAGGGAAGGTACGGCGTCTGATACATGGGGTTCAGCAAAAAGAACGCGCCGCCCTCGCAGCGGTTGGCAAACTCGCGCAGCGCGCGTGTCGCCGGGCGCATCTTGTTCGTTTTGAACAGCAGAATCGTGCGGGCGAGCAGATACCAAGGAGAGTTCTCGAGCGCGTCAGCCCCGATCTCTTCCTCGAGTTGGTGGGCCAGGGCAAAAAAGCCGTCCTGGTCTTCTAGGCGAGCGAGGGCGAGCAACACGGTGCCTGCGGCTCGGGTGGGGTAGCCTTCCGCCTTAAGAACACGGCGGGCGTAGTTGGCGGCAGCACGGTAGCGAGCGCTCGCCATGCACAGCTGCGAGATGGCCTCGAGTGTGTGAAGCCACCCGATAAGAGCCGGCTCGCTCACGGTGAGCTCTGCCGCCGTCACACCGTCCGTCAAAACCTTATTGGCCCAGTAGTGCGGGGCTTCCATGTCGAACCCGGGCACGCTTTGCTGCAGGTAATCGGTTGTGGTCGCCTCGAGCTTCATCAGGTCGCCCAGGCAGGCGTCAACGGGCGTGTCAGCCAGGATGATGGCGAGCAGCTGGGCATCGAGGACATACGCATCGACGCGGACAATCTTGAGCAGCTCATCGCGCATGTCGTCGAACAGACGATTGCGCGTCTGCTCGAATTCCTCGTCGCTGCCCATGTCCTCGATGCGATGGAGCTCGTCGAGCAGGTGGCGATGAGCACCGGCATAGGACAGCAGCGCCTGGGCATGCTCGGACTGCGCGTACTTTTGGGGATTCGCGCTAATGTCGTTATGGACAAGCTCGCGTGCTGCATCGGTGAGCTCGGGGTGCGACGCAACGTAGGCGCGCTCCAGGTAGGCGGGGATGTAGACGCTCGGATCCATTAGAGGTCTCCTCCCTTAAACGGCAAACCCTGCTCGGCCGCCCGCAGTATGCGCTCATCGATTTGGGAACGCACGATATCGTTGGTGGCGACCCAGGCGGCAAAGCTGGCGTTGTCGGGGGCGCCCAGGCCCTCCTGCAGTACCGGCGTCGCCTCGGACAGCGCAAGGACAAGCTCGTCGGTCGAGCCCACGCCCACGTTGACGCGGGCATAGACGCCATCGGGAAGCTCGGTTTGGAAGTAGAGCGCCTCGGCCGCGTGCGGACACGAGCGTGCAAGGATACGCAGGTAGTGCTCGGCGCCCTCGTAGTCCAGCTCGCGCCAGGCTGCGCTCATCAGTGCGATGAGCGTCCACGGGTCCAAGTCGCGCTCCGCATCTTTGGGGTGGCGGCGCAGCGGGGTATTCGCGAGGTACGGCACGGAGTGGGCAGAGCGAAAGCGCTTGAGCTCCTCGGCGGGGTATTCGAGCTTTGCCATGGCGAGCATCGCGGTGTGGCGGACACCAGCGGGGTCGTTGGGCGCAAAGTCCAAGCTGCGGTTTGCGGCTTCGAGCGACATGCGGTAGCGGCCGCTAATGAGGGCGCGCGACGCAAGGGCGGCAAGCCAGCGCAGGTAGGGACGGCGGGTCAGGTCGCCTGCGGCCTCACGCTCGTAGGGGTCTTGCGCCGAGGCGATCTTGAGCGCCAGGTCGTGCTCGACCTCATCGCACTTGGACACCAGGTACTGTACGTATTCCTCGTTGGATTCGGCGGTGAGTGCCGTCAGCATGCGCTGGGCGTCCCAGTTGGCCGGATCGAGTGCGGCGGCCTCGCGAAGCATGTTCTCGGCAGCGGCCTCTTCCTGCTCGGCCTGGGCATCGTCGGGGATAAAGGGAATGCGGTAGTCGACAGCCTCGACCACCTTGGCAATGAGGTGCCCGGCGCGGTCGCGGTCGTGCACGATGAGCGGTGCGGGGTTGCGGGTGAATTGTTCCATCAGACGCTCTACGGCGGCAGCGTCGGTGAGCGGGATATTGTCGCGGCGCAAGGCCTCAAGAACGAGGCGATGGCAATCCTCTTGAATGGGATCGAATGCCATGGGGCCTCCTTTGCTGCGGTTAGGGTTCAAATATCTCTATATAAGGTTCTAGTTTACCCGCATGTGGCACACCGGGGGTGCCGCACTTGGACATGCACCTTTGCACCACGAAGACGGATGTCGCACAAATGTCGGCACCTTGGACGACTGAGTGGTATCACTGTGCCGCAAACGGTCGATTTTTGGCGGCGAACGGGGCGCATTTTGGAGGGGCACAGTCCTGCCCGGGATATGTGGTCAACCTTGATAAAACGTTTGCCCAGCTTGGGAGTATGGATGCCGCACAAGGGTCTTCAGGGATAGAAAAAACGTTTCATCATTGTTGGCTTTAGGTGAATAACTGACCAACCAGAACGGTAAAATAGTGTTTGTCTGAGCGTTGAGACGTTTAGACATCGCGCATTGTCATCGCCGGCAACGCGCAAACCGGTCCTAACGGAGCCAATTGGGTGCTCCGTTATATACGCAAGTCTAAGAGGGGCTTGTTTAGGAGGCACAGTATGGGACGTTTTACCAATCCTCGCGATCTGTACTTTGGTGAGGGCGCTCGCCACGAGGTGAAGAACCTCAAGGGCAAGAAGGCCATCATCGTTTCTGGCGGCAGCTCTATGCGCCGCGGCGGGTTCCTGCAGGACGTCGAGAACGACCTTAAGGAAGGCGGCTTCGAGGTCAAGCTGTTCGAGGGCGTCGAGTCCGACCCGTCCATCGAGACGGTCATGAAGGGCGCCGAGGCCATGCGCGAGTTCGAGCCCGACTGGATTATCGCCATCGGTGGCGGCTCGCCCATCGATGCCGCTAAGGCCATGTGGGTCTTCTACGAGTATCCCGAGGAGTCCTTCGACAACATCATCCAGCCGTTCAGCTTCCCTGAGCTGCGTCAGAAGGCTCATTTCTGCGCCATCTCCTCTACCTCCGGCACCGCTACCGAGGTCACCGCGTTCTCCGTCATTACCGACTACGCCAAGGGCATCAAGTACCCGCTGGCCGACTTCAACATCACCCCTGATGTCGCCATCGTCGACCCCGAGCTCACCTACACCATGCCCGCCAAGCTGTGCGCTCACACCGGCATGGATGCTCTGACCCACTGCATGGAGGCCTACGTTTCCACCTGCGCCTCTATGTTCACCGACGCCAACGCTCTGCACGGCATCCGCGAGATCGTCGAGTGGCTGCCCAAGTCCTATGCTGGCGACCATGAGGCCCGTCAGCACATGCACGAGGCTCAGTGCATCGCCGGTATCGCCTTCTCCTCGGGCCTGCTCGGCATCGTTCACTCCATGGCTCACAAGACCGGTGCTGCCTTCGAGAACGGCCACATCATCCACGGTGCCGCTAACGCCATGTACCTGGGCAAGGTCATCCAGTGGAACTCCAAGGATCCCCGTGCTGCCGAGCGTTACGCTTACGTGGCCAAGGAGATCCTGCACCTTCCCGGCGAGACCAACGAGGAGCTCATCGCTGCACTCGTCCAGAAGATTCGCGATCTCAACGACCAACTCAACATTCCGCAGTCCATCAAGGATTACGCGAATGGTGGCGTGAAGGTCGACGCCGAGAACCCGCAGATGGTTTCCGAGGAGGAGTTCCTCGCCAAGCTGCCCGAGATCGCCGCGAACGCCGAGCAGGACGCCTGCACGCCCGAGAACCCGCGTGAGACCAAGGCTGCCGACTTCGAGAAGATCCTCAAGGCCTGCTACTACGACACCGATATCGATTTCTAATCGACTCTTGTTATCGTAACGAGGGGCTCCGCACGTATCCGTACGGAGCCCCTTTCTTTTTTAGAGAATGGGATAGTTATGGCTGCAATTTTCAATAGCCCCAGCAAGTACATCCAGGGTCCGGACGAGCTCGCCAAGCTCGGCTCCTATGTCGAGCCGCTCGGCGCTAAGGCCCTCGTCATCGTGACGCCTTCGGGCAAGAAGCGCGTCGGTGCCAAGATCGAGGGCGGCTTTGCCGAGGCTAAGGCCGAGCTGCTGTTTGAGGACTTTAACGGCGAGTGCTCCAAGGGCGAGGTCGATCGCCTGGTTGCGCTCGCTCGCGACAACGGTTGCGACATCATCGTCGGCGTCGGTGGCGGCAAGATCCTCGACACCGCGAAGGCCGTCGCCTATTACCTGGAGTCCCCGGTTATCATTTGCCCCACCATTGCTTCGACCGATGCCCCGTGTTCGGCGCTTTCGGTGCTCTATACCGATGACGGCCAGTTCGACAAATACCTCTTCCTTAAGGCAAACCCCAATATCGTCCTTATGGATACGACGGTTATCGCGGCGAGCCCGGTGCGCCTGACGGTTTCCGGTATGGGCGATGCGCTCGCAACCTATTTCGAGGCTCAGGCGACGCACGATGCCGACGGCGGCACCTGCGCCGGCGGCAAGGGCGGAATGGCCGGTCTGGCGCTCGCCAAGCTCTGCTACGAGACGCTTATGGCCGATGGCGTCAAGGCCAAGGTCGCGCTGGAGAAGGGCGCGCTCACGCCTGCCGTCGAGCACATCATCGAGGCCAATACGCTGCTTTCGGGCATTGGCTTTGAGAGCTCGGGCCTTGCTGCTGCTCATGCCATCCACAATGGTCTGACGATGCTGCCCGAGTGCCACGGCATGTATCACGGCGAGAAGGTCGCCTTCGGCACTATCGTCCAGCTGGTACTCGAGGATGCCCCGACCGAGAAGCTCGAGGAAGTCTTGGGCTTCTGCATTGAGCTTGGCCTGCCGGTCACGATGAAGGAACTTGGCGTTGCCGAGCTTACGCGCGAGCAGGCCATGATTGTTGCCGAGGCCGCCTGCGCACCCGATGACACCATGTGCAACATGCCCTTTGAGGTGACGCCCGAGATGGTCGCAAACGCCATCCTGGGTGCCGACGCTCTGGGCCACTACTATCTCATGGATGAGTAAATCAA
>USKL01000016.1 GCA_900555225.1 uncultured Collinsella sp. | reverse complement strand
ACGCCTGCTATGTCGTTGAACAACAGCATGCCGTGATCATCGAGCGCCTGGGCAAGTTCAATCGCATCGTCAATGCGGGCTTCCACATGAAGGTACCCGTGATCGACCGCAAGGCCGCCACGGTGAGTCTGCGCACCATGAAAAACGGTTTTGGCATCGACGTTAAGACCCAGGACAACGTGACCATCGGCCTTGAGGTCTCTGCTCAGTACCACGTGAGCTATGACATGGGCGCCGGCCCGGCAGATTCGGGCATCTACAAGAGCTACTATATGCTGCAGGAGCCCGTCGACCAGATGCGTGACTTCATCACCGACGCCCTGCGCTCTTCGATTCCCGTCTACACACTCGATGAGGTCTTTGCCAAGAAGGATGACATCGCCAAGGATGTCAACGCTACCGTGTCCGAGCAGATGGCTGCCTACGGCTTCACCCTCGTGTCGACACTCATCACCAAAATCGCGCTGCCGACCGAGGTCGAGAACTCCATGAACGACATCAATGCCGCCCAGCGAAAGCGCGCTGCCGCGCAGGAGCTCGCCGAGGCCGACCGCATCAAGCGCGTCACCGAGGCGACCGCCGAGGCTGAGGCTATGGAAAAGGCGGGCGAGGGCATCGCCAACCAGCGCAAGGCCATCGCGCTGGGTATCAAAGATTCGCTCGAGATCATCCAGGAGACGGGTGTCGGCAATGACGAGGCCAACCAACTGTTCATGTTTACGCAGTGGTCCGAGATGATGACGGAGTTCGCTCGCACGGGTAAAACCTCGACGGTCGTGCTGCCGAGCGACTTTTCGCAGTCGGCCTCGATGTTCGAGCAGATGCTGACCGCCAGCAAAGTTCAAAACGATTCGAAGGAGTAGACGCGCGTGAAATACACCGTCGTTTGCGTCGGTAAGCTCAAGGAGCGCTTTTGGAAGGACGCGTGCGCTGAGTACACCAAGCGCCTAGGTGCCTATGCCAAGGTTGATATCCGCGAGGTGGCCGATATCGACCCGGCTAAGGCGGGCGGCGTGGATGCCGCGCGCGACAAGGAGGGGGCGGCAATTCTTGCTGCATTGCCGTCTCGGGCGCATGTGATCCTGCTGGCCATTGAGGGCAAAGAGCGCTCGAGCGAGGAGTTTTCGGCGCGGCTCGATGATCTTATGCTGCGTGGTAACAGCGACATCGCCTTTGTGATTGGCGGATCGGACGGCGTGAGCGATGACGTGCGCGCACGAGCCGACGAGATGCTCAGCTTTGGACGCATTACCTTGCCGCATAACTTGGCGCGCGTGGTGCTGCTAGAGCAGATTTACCGTGCCTGCAAGATCAGTCGTGGCGAGCCGTATCACAAATAGGTCGGCAATACGAAACAATGGCGTGGGACAATAGCTTTCGTTTTGAAGAGCGTGTCTGAGAGGACTATGAGATATGAAGATTGGGTTTGTCGGTTTTGGCAATATGGCGAGCGCTATGGCCGATGGCTGGATCGCTGCCGGTGTAGCTGCGAGCGACATGTGCGCCTGCGCGGGTCGCTACGACGCACTGGTTGAGCGCTGCGAGGCGCGCGGCATGGTCGCCTGCCACGATGCCGCCGAGGTTGTCGCCGCATCCGATATCGTGGTCGCTGCGGTCAAACCGTACATGATCGAGAAGGTATTCGCCCCGCTCAAGGATGCTCTTGCCAAAAAGGTCGTTCTGTCGGTTGCCTGGACCTGGGACAGTGCCAAGTGGGAGCAGGTCCTGCCGGGCGTCGCACATGTCTCGACGGTTCCCAACACACCGGTTTCGGTGGGCGAGGGCGTCATCGCTTGCGAGAAGGCTTCCACGCTTAGTGATGAGCAGAGCGCAGTGGTGCTTGATCTGCTTGGCAAGCTCGGTGCGGTGGTCGAGCTCGATACGAGCCTGCTGTTTGTGGGCGGCACGGTGGGTGGTTGCGCTCCGGCATTTGTCGCCATGGCAATCGAGGCCCTGGGCGATGCGGCGGTCAAGCACGGTATTCCGCGTGCCGATGCCTATCGCATTGTGAGCCAGATGGTGTTGGGTACGGCAAAGCTGCAGCTTGCAACTGGCCAGCATCCTGCGGCGATGAAGGATGCCGTATGCTCGCCCGGTGGCGCCACCATCAAGGGCGTCATCGCGCTCGAGGATGCCGGCATGCGCAGTGCCCTGGTCAAGGCAATTGACGCAACTCTCCAGTAAAACCTGCCATTTAGGGACAGGTTTATTTTGGCAGGTTTTTCCTGCGGTTTTGTTGTATGTGCGAAAAGCGCCCCGCAACCGGATCGTTACCGGTTGCGGGGCGCTTGCGTTTGCCCAGATAAAACCGACCAAAATAAACCTGGCCCTTTTTGGCAGGTTAGTCCCAGAAGCTGTCTTCCTCATCCTCGGACTTGGGTCCGCGGTCGACGTACATCTTATGGGTACGCTTCTCCATTACAAAGGCAAGAATCGCAAATAACAGGATGCCGCCGGCGAAAAGGATGGCAAAACCGGTGCGGGTGCCAAACAAAAAGGAAAAAACTGCGTCCATTGGGTGCCTTCTTGCGTAGTTGAGTTGGGTCGTAAACGCTCATAAGTATATACTTGCCCATACATGTACAAGGTTGCAACCTAAATGGAATGTATATCGCCGGAGGATCTAATGCTTGATATCAAGTTTGTTCGCGAGAACCCCGATGCCATCGATGTCGCCATGGCTAACCGCCAGACGTCTTGGGATCGCGAGAAGTTCTTTGAGCTCGACGACGAGCGCCGTGCCGTCATCACCGAGGTCGAGGAGCTCCAGGCTACGCGCAATGCCGAGTCCAAGAAGATCGGCGCCCTGATGAAGGAGGGCAAGAAGGACGAGGCCGAGGCCGCCAAGGAGGCCGTGCGCGCCGTCAACGAGAAGATTGATGGTCTGGCCGAGCGTCGTACTGCCCTCGAGCAGGAGCAGTACGACTTCATGGCTCACCTGCCCAACATTCCTTGCGAGGCCACGCCGTACGGCAAGGACGAGGACGAGAACATCGAGCGCCGTCGTTGGGGCACCCCGCGCGAGTTCGACTTCGACTTTAAGCCGCACTGGGATCTGGGCACCGACCTCGACATCCTCGACTTCGAGCGCGGCAACAAGCTCTCCGGCAGCCGTTTTACCGTTCTCGGTGGCGCCGGCGCCCGCCTGGAGCGCGCCCTCATCAACTTCTTCCTCGATACGCACACCAGCCGTGGCTTTAAGGAGTGGTGGCCGCCTATCGTCGTCAAGCGTCAGACCATGTTTGGCACGGGTCAGCTGCCCAAGTTCGAGGATGACGCCTATCACGTCTCGGGCGACAACTTCCTGATCCCTACCGCCGAGGTCGTGCTCACCAACCTGCACGCCGGCGAGGTCCTCGACGCCGACACCCTGCCGCGCCGCTACACCGCCTTTACCCCCTGCTTCCGCGAGGAGGCCGGTTCCGCCGGTCGCGACACCCGCGGCATCATCCGTCAGCACGAGTTCGACAAGGTCGAGATGGTCAAGTTCGCTAAGCCGGAGGAGTCCGATGAGGAGCTCGAGAGCATGACCGCCGAGGCCGAGTACCTGCTGCAGCAGCTGGGCCTTCCGTATCGCGTGATTAGCCTGTGCACCGGCGACTTGGGCTTCTCTGCCCGTCAGACCTACGACGTCGAGGTCTGGCTGCCGAGCTACAACGCCTACAAGGAGATCAGCTCCTGCTCCAACTGCGGTGACTTCCAGGCTCGCCGCGCCAACATCAAGTATCGCGACCCCGAGAACTTCAAGGGCTCGCGCTACCTGCACACCCTCAATGGTTCCGGCCTGCCGGCCGGCCGCACCATGGCCGCCATTCTGGAGAACTACCAGAACGCCGACGGCACCATCACGATCCCCGAGGTTCTGCGTCCTTACATGGGCGGCCTCGAGAAGATCGAGCCGGTCGCGTAAGTTGGCTGCATAGGGGATATGCAAGGGCGCTCCTTCGGGGGCGCCCTATTTCGTACGCAGGTCTATACCATGCCGTGCGGACAGCTCAATAGAAAACACACGAACAACTGTTCTGTATACAGCCATCTACCTGCTATGCTTTTGCTAAATAAGAGCGAGAGAAAGGGGACGCGATGGAGCTGTTTGATGATCGGGTGGTTTTGTTTGAGAGCGACGAGGGCGGGGAGTACCTGCTTGTAACGTGTGAGCCGTCTGGCATGGGCGGCCTGGTGGTTCGGCAGACGAGTGAGGGTCCGTTGACACAATGGTGCTTTGAGGAGTCGCCGCATGTGGTCGAGACCTTTGTGACGCACGAGGGACTTGTGGCGCTGGAGCACTTCTATGGAGTTGGGACTTCCAACCAGGTCGCGCGCATGCTGAGCATCTCGTTTGCCGATTATGATTGTGCCCAGCGGGTGAGATCGCTCCTGAGGGAACTTGATGCCAAGTTCGACGTGATCGAAAAGCCAATCGATCGTACGAAAAGCGCTGATGCTCGTGGCGCAGCGTAACAAATTGTGGCTCGCGCGAAAAAAGTTTGAGATTTTGCTTGACTCTAACGAACTAAAGTGGTTTTATATGTCTTGCGCTGCGGCGTTACCTCAGCTGGATAGAGGGTCTGACTACGAATCAGAACGTCATAGGTTCGAATCCTATACGCCGCACCATTTGAGATTAAAGCTCCCGGCAACGGGGGCTTTTCTTTTGCGCCAGCTTGAGTGCTTTCGTCCAAAGGGACGATTTCCTGTCGACTCGTGTAAGATTCCGAGTAGGTGTCGCGGCCCATCCGCGACCACTCTTTCTCTCAACGACCGATCAGGGTGATATTTCGTGGCAGAGCGTCCGACATACAAGCTCAGGTTTCTCGATCCCAAGAAGCGCTTTCCGGCGATGCCCGAGCAGCCTGCGGGACGCTCATATGGCGTGGTCTGGAAACTCTTTGGCGAGGATCAGCATGAATCTTGTTATGTCGTCGAGTTCGTTGGCAAAAGTCATGTGTCGCTTTTGGGCTACGTAAGCGTTTCGGGTGAGGTGTACAAGGTGGACCGCCCCGTCAGCGAGGCTCCACTGCCCAACGATCCCGACATGGAACTGGTCCTTGACGAGTCGGATTCCAGTATTGGTGAGATTATGGTAAGGGAAGCCAACGGTGCAATGCGCGCGTGTGCGCAAACTGCCGGCTCTCCCGAAGGTCCCATGCGCGAGCAGTCCGACCACGAGACATGGAATTCGACCCGCGCCCTTCCTTACGGCGAGTTCATGGCCTCGATGTTCTTGCGCTACGTGATATTTGCCAACTCCGAAAGCGCTATTGTGAACACGGCGGACGCCGGCGGACTCGACGAGGGTATGCAAAACGTTGTCGACAAGATCAAGCTCGTAAAGTTGCCCGAGCCGGTCGAGGTGTTTTTGGGCTTTAACACGGCACCGCTCCCCGATGCTATCGAGACGCTGCTTTACCGCGTTGACCATGCCGAGAATCCGAGCGGTATCGAGCGCTATGCCGCCGCCCTTATGAGCGAAATTGACTTGCCCCGCCTGCGCACCATCGCTGCCAAGTCCGAGATGAGCCTGGCTCGCATTGATCGCTCAAAGATTTTCTATCTCAATTTTGATCGTAGCCTGCTGGACCAGGACGAGATTGACATGCTGCTTGCAATAGAGTGCCGTCTCAACCGCCTCTCCGGCATCCTTGAGCACATCGGGGCTGGATTGGCCCCCGCGGCATCCTCGCCGAGCCTTGAGGGCTGCGCGCTCTTTGACTCGTGGCATATCGCCAAGACGACCAACGATGTTCCCCGACTGCTCGATACGGCCTCGAGCGATAACCCGTGGGGCAAACCGGGTACGGTGGCTTGCCGGCCGGGCGGTGAGTGGGATGTGCGTACCCGCTTCGCGCGCATTGTCGAGGCGCTTAACGTGGTCACGCGGCTCGACTATACCTATCGGGCAAACGTTGCCGAGGGGATTATGCTCGTTCGGTTTGGGCAGTCTGTCGTTGATGCCATGCCGCAACGTGAATACGACGCTCAAGATGACGCCTGGCGCGAGCTGGACGAGGGCACGCGTGCGATCTGGGCCGCGGAGCACGATGCGCGCGTGGCACTCACGCTTGCGGCAGCGTGTTTTGCCGCGGGCACCTGCATCACGCGCTGCTATGTGCAGATTGCTGCTCCCGACAGTGAGCAGGGCGAGCGCGTTGTCGCAACGTATTTCTTTGGGCGCGCGGCCTATCTGGCCGATTGCGTGCCTGTCGCCAAGGATCTTGAGAGCATGGACATGGACGATATGCCGTGCAAGCGTGTGCTTGAGGCGTATGAGTCAACCGCTCCGGAGACGATTGAGCCTGCGGAGGTTCATGCTCGTCCGCGTGATGACCATCGCACGCTGCCGCCGGCGCTGCGCGATCTGTTGCTTGCCGATACGGCTGACGAGTTGGAGGTCATGGAAGAGGACGACGACCCATACGTGGCCCGTGTTGTTGAATTGCGTGAGCAGGCAAAAGTCGACCGTACAGGTGCTTTTGAAGGCTTTTCCCGTCTTGTCGAGGAGTTGGAGGCTAAGTGCGCCGTCGCCGAGCTTTTGGCGACAGGTCCGGTTCAAACGCAGTTTTGCGATAACCAACTGGTGCGCATGGTGCTACCGGTGTTGGAAGAAGACCGCTCTGTGCGGATCCTTCGTGCGCCCGATGCACTGTACTTTGCCCAGCACGAGATCTGCAGCTTTTACGCCGAGCAAGAGGACTTTGAACGAGCGCTACCCGAGGTGCGCCATCTTTACGATCTGGCGCGCTCGTCCATGCAATCGCACTTTGCGCTCATCAACGTTCTTGCGCGTCTGGAGCGCTTTGACGAGATTATCGAGGTGGCGCGCCACGGCCTACGTATTGCCAGCGATCGTTCTGCAATTGGCTACCTGTTCTATCGCTTGGCGTTTGCCTATTGGAATTGCGATCAGCTCGATCTGGCGCTGGCTTGTTACCGTCTGGTGCCGCGCGGCGAGGAGTCGGGCAGCAGCGCGCTGGAAGAAATGCAGGGCCTTATGAACGAGATGGGCGTCAGCGAGCCTCCGACGTTCGAGGAGGCGGTCGAGACTATCCGCAAGGCTGGACTTGAGTTGCCGCCAGTGTCCGCCGTGACGAATCAGCTTGCAGATGCCGCTGTTCAACTAGTCGACAACGGCTTCTTTTTCCTGGCACGCGGTTGCATCTTCCAAATGTGGCGCACCATGGGCAACGACGAGCTCGGCTCCCTCAACCGCTCGCTGGGGTAGGGGCGATATAGAGGGGCCGCACCGCGCTATTTGTATCGGCGCGGGCGGGAGGACCCGGCAGGATCGGTAAGGCATAAATCCGCCGAGCCTGCTAAAACTGTTAAACTCTGCTAAAGTTGCTAAACTTTGTTAAAGTTGTTAAAACTAGCAGAGGAGGGCAGAATGACGAAAGGTGTCAACCCCTTTAAGCCAACGGCGGGCATGAATCCGCCTGAGCTTATCGGACGGGACACTGTTTTGGATGACTTTGCCGAGGCTCTTGAGAATGGTCCTGGTGCCCCCGATCGGCTCATGCGCATCTCGGGCGTCCGAGGCACAGGTAAAACGGTGCTCCTTAATGCATTGGGTGACCTTGCACGCAAAAAAGGATTCGAGGTCGTTGACGTTGCCTCCAATGCTGGTTTTTGCAATAGAATTCTCGAGGCTCTGCAGCGAAACGTTCGTCTTGAATCAATCTCGATTTCCCCATCGATTTTAGGGGTCAGCCTTGGCTCCATGGAGATGTCGAAGTCGGCCTCTCATCTGGGCGAGGCGATGTACGATGCTGCGAAGCGCGGTGGTCTGCTCATTACGCTCGACGAGATCCAGGATGCCTCAACTGAGGAAATGCGCGAGCTAGGCAATGAGATGCAGCTCTTGATCCGCCAAGGAGCGAATGTCGCTTTCGCTTTCGCCGGGCTGCCGACATCGGTAGATGGCGTGGTGGTGGATGATACGTTGACGTTCCTTCAGCGAGCCAAACATGTTGAACTTACTCGGCTTTCCGATTTTGAAGTTGGCGGATCGTTTGAGGATACGATGAGACGAGCGGGCAAGGAGCTCGACAAAGGTGCCGCTGAGCTATTAACAAAAGCTTCGGCAGGCTATCCCTTTATGGTCCAGCTGGTCGGATATTACGCTTGGCAGGTTGCTGCGCGCAGTGGGGCGGAGAGCGTGAGCGAAGAGGCGGCTCGTAAGGGTATCCAGGCGGCTCTTGATAGCTTTAATGCTATGGTGATTGCCCCAGCGCTGCGCAGGGTGTCGGAACGGCAGTTTCAGTATCTCGCGGCGATGGCTCAATGCGAGGGCGTCGATATCGCCAACGGCGATATCGCCAAGAAGATGGGTTTGTCGGCGAACAAAGTTGGGTCATATCGCAAGCGTCTGATCGATGCGGGGTTGATTGAGCCCGCGGGCTATGGCTGTGTTTCGTTTGCAATTCCGTACATGCGCGATTATCTGTTGGAGACCGTTCGAGAGGACTAATAAAGAATGGGCTGTCCGCGCGGTCGCTGGGGCCGTCCTTGTATCTTTGTCTCAATCTGTAACATCTGGAGGGGATTACGGCCTGCAGATGTTACAGGTTGAGATGATTGACTGAGACGTTTACTGGTAAAAGAGAGGTAAAAGAGGAAACGCCTCAAAATTCCCCTTGCCCAACTTCGGCTGTTTGGTTACTATAGAACGGCTGTTACGGAGAGCTGACCGAGAGGCCGAAGGTGCTCGCCTGCTAAGCGAGTATGCCCCAAAAGGGCATCTGGGGTTCGAATCCCCAGCTCTCCGCCAGTTTAACTTTAAAGAAGGGTCCCATCGGGGGCCCTTTTTTATTATCGAGAAAGGGTGCTGGGGATTCGAACCCTCAAAAAGGAGGCATCCTTTCGGACGCCTCCTTTCAGTGGGCTGATTATTCTTGTGCTCTACATCTCAGGAGCCTTAGCGACGGTCTCGCTCTCTGCCGTGAGTGGCCGGTTGTCGATGCGGCGGCCTAAGCGATCGAGCTTCACGAGTATCCATTCAATGGGATTCGGCCCCGAGCCTTCCTCGTCGGCAACCAGGTCCATGACGGCGACCTTGGTGCCGTCCTGCTTGAGCGTAACGCTGCCCACCTTGTCGCCCACATGCACCGTGCCCGAAAGATCGTCGTAGCTAACCTTTTCGGTCACCTCGCCGGCAAGGGAAAACACGGTCGCTTGCGCCGTGGGGTCGGCGAGCGTGGCGTCGATCGTCTTGTCCGTCCAATCTGTCTGGCTAATGCGTGCCATAAGCGGGTTGCCGTTGGCGGTCTTTTCCTGCGTGTTGGCGATTGCGACCGTCACCTTGTGGTCGTAGTACCAGTTGGCAAGGGTGGCGGTATCGGTAAAGCGCTGATCGGTGGTGGTGGAGTTCAAAACGACGGTGTAGATCTCGTCGCCATCGCGGTTGTAGGCACCCGTAAAGCAATAGCCTGCATCGTCGGTAGTGCCGGTTTTGCCACCGATGTTGCCATCTTGGCCCAGCAAATAGTTATGCGTGTCCATGGAATGCGAATGGTCGGTGCCGTCGGCGCCCGTGACCTCGATCCAGGAATCCTCGCTCGCTACGACCTCGCGAATCGTGTCGTTTTTCATGGCCTCCTGCATCATCAGCGCTACGTCGTGTGCGGTTGAGTGCATATCGCCAGCCCACTCATCAAAGTCCAGACCATGCGGGTTTTCAAAAAGCGTACCGGTGCAGCCGAGCTTCTTAGCGCGCTCGTTCATGGCCTTCACAAATGTGGCCTCGGCGTCTTTGGTCTTAGGGTCGATCTTCTTGCCCACATATTCGGCGAGCACGATGGCGGCGTCGTTGCCCGAGGGAATCATCAGGCCGCGCAGTGCCTGCTCCACGGTAAGCTCGTCGCCTTCGAGCAAGCCGGCGGTCGAATTACCCACGGTGGCTGCGGCGTTGCTCACCGTGACCTTCTCGTCCATCTTGCAATTCTCGACGGTTAGGATTGCGGTCATGACCTTGGTGATCGAGGCAATCTTGACCTGCTCATCGGCGCCGCGGGCATAGTAGACGGTGCCGTCTTTGCCCATGACGAGGGCATTGGTCGCATCGATATCGGGCAGGTTTTCGGCCGTGATACCGCGCATATCGGCGGTTTTGCCGCAAACATTGTCGGTCGTGAGCACTTGGGCGCCGGCGACGGTGGGCGCGCCAGCGGCAAGGGCGATAGCGCAGACAAAGCCGGCGGCAAGCTGGGCTGAGCGCTTTGCAAAAGAGGTGAGGGACTTCACGGATTTCGCTTTCGACGGGATGGTCTCTTCTGGAACTAGAGTATATCGTTTGCCGGCGTCGGCGATCATCGCGTGCGTGCGTGGCCCACATCCGCGTCCGAACGGGCACAAGGGTGCTTAAGGCCGACTTAATCACCCACGCTTGTTGTGTGTGGCGTGCGTCGCCTCAGGCATAATGGAGCGCGAGAGGAGCACGCATGAACGAGCGCATACTGGTAGTTGATGACGAGAAGGCCATTGCCGACCTAGTAGGCATCTACCTTACAAAAGAAGGCTTTGACGTCCAGATTGCCTATAACGGGGCCGATGCTGCCAAGGCAATCTTGGAGCAGGAGTTCGATCTGGCGCTGCTGGATGTCATGCTGCCCGATATCGATGGCTTTGAACTGCTGCGTACGATCCGTTCCAGCCATACCTATCCCGTGATCATGCTGACGGCGCGCGATGCCCAGCAAGACAAGATCGAGGGCCTTTCGCTTGGCGCGGACGATTACGTGGTCAAGCCGTTCCGCCCGCTGGAACTCATCGCGCGCGTGCACGCTCAGCTTCGCCGCTACACCAGCTACGGTAGCCGTGCACAGGCGGCCGAGTCACTGACCATTCAGCTCGACGGCTTGGAGATCAACCGCGATGCTCGTTCCGTGACAGTGGACGGTGCGCCGGTACGCCTCACACCCACCGAGTATTCAATCTTGCTGTATCTGGTTGAGCATCGCGGCAGCGTGGTGGCCGTGGAGGACCTGTTCCGCGCGGTGTGGAACGAGGATTTTATGCCCGGCTCCAACAATACGGTGATGGTGCACATTCGCCACTTGCGCGAAAAGATTGGCGACGACGCACAAAAGCCGCGCTTTATCAAAAACGTCTGGGGCGTCGGCTACATAATCGAATAACGCTTTTCGCTTGTGAGGATCTTGATATGACAAAAGACGATAGACAAGCGTTCGAGGTGCCCGATCGACTCTTTGAATACGTGAGGTCGGTCGTCGACAATCGCGCGCTTGCAACGGTGCTGCTCTTTTTGCTGACCCTGCTGCTGATTGGCATTGATAACATCGCTGGAATCTTGGCGGTGCTGCTTGTCGGCTTTTTGCTGATCGATCGATTTGAGATCGTGCGCCGCTGCATGGTGATTGGCGGCGCCGCGTGGGCCATGACGTTGGCGATTGGCGCCATGGCGCTCGGCGGCATCGAAGGGCCGGTGCTGTTCGATGCCGGCTTTGTATTCAACATGCTTGGCTTTGTGCTGGCGCTTGCCGCGTGCGTGCTGTTCTTGTGCGGCCGCGCCCTGTACTACCAGGGCTACGAACAGGGCGAGCAGCATGCCGACCGCGTGCTCGCGGCTCGCATCCAGGACCGCCTGATCGATCACCCCGACACCTGGGACAACATCGACGGCGACTTCTTGGAGGTCGAGGGCGCCCTTAACCGCGTGCGTGACCGTGAGCGCAAGGTGCAGCAAGCTCTGCGTGACGAGTCGCATCGCAAGGACGATCTGGTCACGTACTTGGCACATGACCTACGCACCCCGCTCGCCAGCGTGGTGGGCTATCTTTCGCTCCTGCAGGAGGCTCCCGATTTGCCGCTTGAGCAGCGTGCGCGCTTTACGGGCGTGGCACTCGACAAGGCCCACCGGCTCGACGCGCTCATCGAGGAGTTCTTCGACATCACGCGTTTCGATTTCCACGATATCGTGCTCACCCGTGGTTACGTGGATTTGGGACTATTGCTGGCTCAGGTGGCTGACGAGTTCTATCCCATCCTCAACGAGCAGCATAAGGAAGCCCAAGTTGATATTCGCGAGGACCTGACGGTGCTCGTGGATGGCGACAAGATGGCTCGCGTGTTCAACAACATCATGAAAAACGCCGTCGCCTATAGCTATGAGGGCTCGACTATCACGATTAAGGCCGGGCGCCAAGACGATGGCGGCGTGCGCGTGCGCTTTATCAATCAGGGCGATCCTATCCCTGCGGCTAAGCTCAAGGTGATCTTTGAGAAGTTCTATCGCCTGGATGCGGCGCGTGCGACCAATCGCGGTGGTGCCGGTCTGGGCCTTGCTATTGCCAAGGAGATCATCGCGGCACACGGCGGTACCGTTGCATGTGAATCGACGCCCGAACACACGATATTCACCATCGAGCTGCCCGCCGCATAGCCAGCGTTCCCTTACAAACACTTGACAATGCGCTCACGTGCATATGAGCCGCGATTCCTACTATCGATACTGCTGAATTGATATCGATATGGAGGTATGCGGTATGACGGCTGCTGCGGCTGCGGAGCCCACGGAGCTTGAAGAACTCATGGAAGCGCAGGCCGAGGCCGCGCACGAGCGCGAGGTTGGGGATGCGACTCGCCCCACGGCAGAGGATCTTGCCGCCTCGCCGACGCGCATCGACGTCGAGGGCCTCGACCTGTTCTATGGCGACCATCATGCGCTCAAGGACGTGAATATCAAGATCCGCGACAAGCAGATCACCTCGTTCATCGGGCCTTCGGGCTGCGGAAAGTCCACGTTGCTGCGCTGCTTTAACCGCATGAACGACGGCATCAAGGATTGCCGCATCGAGGGCAAGATTGCGCTCGATGGTCAAGATATCCTGGGCGATTACGACATCTGCCGCCTTCGCCAGCGCGTGGGCATGGTGTTCCAGCGCCCCAACCCGTTTCCCATGAGCATCTACGACAACGTCGCGTATGGTCCGCGCGGCATGGGCGTGCGCGATCGCGCTGCGCTGGATGAGCTGGTCGAGGACTCCCTGCGTCGCGCTGCCCTGTGGGACGAGGTCAAGGACAAGCTCAAGGAGTCGGGCCTGGGTCTTTCGGGCGGACAGCAGCAGCGCCTGTGCATCGCCCGCGCACTTGCCGTGCAGCCCGACATTCTTCTGATGGACGAGCCGACCTCGGCACTCGACCCTGTGTCGACGCTGGTGGTGGAGCAGCTTGCCTGCGAGCTCAAAGAGACCTGCACGCTCGTGGTCGTTACGCACAATATGCAGCAGGCGGCGCGCATATCCGATTCCGTCGCGTTTTTCTTGCTAGGTGAGTTGGTGGAGCACGCGCCTACCGCGCAACTCTTCAAGAATCCGACCGATCCGCGCACGGCGGATTATTTGACGGGACGTTTTGGCTGATACCATCTAGTAAAGGTACCTTTAGGGTTAAGATGCGGTCATGCCGGCCGCAAAGGGGTTCAACATGATCTATTACGTCGAGGACGATGACAACATCAGGGATTTGACGGTCTATGCACTGCGCAAGCAGGGGATCGAGGCCGAAGGCTTTTCGTGCGACGGTGAGTTTAAGGCTGCCGTGGCGCGACGGGTACCCGATGCCGTCCTGCTCGACATCATGCTGCCCGATACCGAT
>USKL01000015.1 GCA_900555225.1 uncultured Collinsella sp. | reverse complement strand
CCGCTCACCGAGGAGGCAACGGCGCGCCTGACCGCGCTTTCCGAATTCCAGGACCTGGGCAGCGGCATGCGCATCGCCATGCGCGACCTGGAGATCCGCGGCGCCGGCTCGCTTATGGGCGCCGAGCAGCACGGCAACCTGTCGAGTGTGGGCTTTGACCTGTTTACGCAGATGCTGGGACAGGCCGTGGCCGAGGCGCGCGGCGACGACGATGCCGGCGTGGAGGCGGCGAGCGTGGGCATCAACCTGCCGGCCGACTACTTCTTGTCCGAGGAGTACCTGCCGGCGGTGGACCAGCGCGTGCTCGTGTACCGCAAGCTCGCTGCGGCTGAGGACCTGGAGAGTATCGACGAGGTGCAGGAGGAGACCGAGGCCGCGCATGGCGAGCTGCCGTTGGCGGGACTCAACCTGTTCAATCGCGCGCGCATCCGCATTCGCGGCGAGCGCCTGGGGCTCGAGAGCGTCACGCTCAGTGGCGGCCGCATCACGTTTTTGGGCGTCGACGTGCCCAAGAAGGTGGCCTTTGAACTAAAGACCCGCTATGGCGCGGTGAACTTTCCCAAGAGTCGCAAGCTGTCGGTGCCCTACAAGGCGGGCGCCGGCGCGGGCAGCGGCCTGGGTCGCGGCCTCGACGCCAACGACGGCACCGGCCCCGTGGCCGCGGCACTCATGCTGCTGCAGCAATTAGGCGCGAGCGACGATGACTAACAAGTAGGGGGCGTGGCGGGGCAGAGCTACCAGTTGTTCTTTGCCCCGTCACCTCGCAGGTTGATTCCAGCCCCATCGAAAGGAAAGCATGTTCGGGTACATCTACAAGAAAGACGCCGCCGCTATCGCGGTTGTCCTGTGTCTTTGTCTGGGCGTGGGCAGTTTCTTCGATTATCAGATCTCGAGCGCGCTGTTCAACATCGGCAGCATGTACGGCCGCTTTATCGAGGCCGCTGGCGAGTTGCCGTTTGAGCTGACGGCGAGCATCGCGGGCGTTATGCTCGTGCGCGCGGTGCGTCCCGACTCCAGGGGCAGCAAATGGCTTGCCGCGCTCGGCATCCTCGTCAACGTTGGCCTGACCGGCTACGAGATCGTTTCGTCCCTGAGGGTTGGCGGTAAACTCATTGCGGCTCAGTTGGTGCTGACGTTTGTGCTGGTCATCGCTGCCAACCTTATCGTCTATCGCCTCACGCGCACGACCGAGCCCGACGAGCTCACGCGTTGGGCGTTGATGGTGCTTGCCGTGTGGATCGCTCAGGCCATCATCCTCAACGTGATCGTCAAGCCGCTGTGGTCGCGTCCGCGCATGCGCGTGATCGAGGTCACGCCGGGACTCGATTTTCAGCCGTGGTGGGTGATCGGTAACCCCGACAAGTGGACTTATATCGCCGCCGGCGTGATCAAGGACGGCTTCAAGTCGTTTGCGAGCGGACACACGGCGCACGCGGCGATCGGCCTTATGCTCGCCGGGCTTCCCGCGGCGGCCTTTAAGGAAAAGCCGTCACGCCGTCGTGTGGTCTTTTGGACGGCGGCTGTGGTCGCGGCGCTCGTCGCGCTTGGCCGCATCGTGATCGGAGCGCACTTTTTGAGTGACGTGAGCTGCGGCTTTGCTCTGGTGCTGGCGCTTGAGTGCCTTGCCGCGCGCATTGCCTATCCCAACGGCGTACAATAGCTCCGTTTGAATCATCTGGCCGATACCCGGTAAGAGAGGATTGCCATGCTCGCGTTCAACAACGATTATTCCCACGGCGCACACCCGGCGGTGCTGCAGGCGCTCGTCGATACCAACATGGAGCCGCAGCCCGGCTACGGTACCGATGCACATACCGAGCGCGCCAAGCAACTTATTCGCGAGGCCTGCCAGGCCCCCGATGCCGACGTGTTTTTTCTGGTGGGCGGCACGCAGGCCAACGCGACGGTGATCGACATGTTGCTCGCGCCGTACGAGGGCGTCGTTGCTGCCGAGACCGGCCACGTCGCCTGCCACGAGGCGGGCGCCATCGAGTTTGGCGGCCACAAGGTGCTCACCATCCCCGGCTACGAGGGCAAGATGCACGCCGAGGACCTCGAGAACTATATCCAGGTGTTCTACGAAAACGAGAGCTACGAGCATACGGTGTTCCCAGGCGCCGTGTACGTGAGCCTATCGACCGAGTACGGCACGCTGTACTCCAAGGCCGAGCTCGCGGCGATCCATGCGGTGTGCCAGAAGCGCCAGATTCCGCTGTTTGTGGACGGTGCCCGCCTGGCCTATGCGCTGGCGGCCGATGAGTGCGACATTACCCTGCCCGAGCTGGCGCAGCTGTGCGACGTGTTCTACATCGGCGGCACCAAGTGCGGCGCTCTGTGCGGCGAGGCTGTGGTGTTTTGCGGCATACACGCTCCGGCGCATCCCATTCCGCGCATTAAGCAGCACGGTGCGCTGTTGGCCAAGGGCCGCCTGACGGGCGTCCAGTTTGAGGCGCTCTTTACCGATGGCCTGTATTTTGAGATTGGCCGTCAGGCGATCGAAACCGCGCAGGCGCTTCGTCGCGTGCTGCACGAGCACGGCTACCGGTTCTTCTTGGAGACGCCGACTAACCAGCAGTTCGTGATTCTGCCCAACGAGGACATGGCGCGCATTCGCGAGCATGCGGCGATCGAGTACTGGGAAAAGTACGACGAGACCCACACGGTGGTGCGCTTTTGCACCAGCTGGGCCACGACGCAGGAGGATATCGACGCGTTGGCGGCGGTTCTGTAGCCTGATGTAATGACGAGGGGCCGCCTTGCGCTGGGTTTGGCGCAAGGCGGCCTTTGTTTTTGAGGGGGAAGGGTTGTATGACCGAGATGTCCGAGCCGACGATTCGCCTGGCGACGCCCGATGATGCGCCGGCGTTGCTTGCCATCTATGAGCCGTATGTGCGCCAGACGGCGATTACCTGCGAATACGAGGTGCCGAGCGTTGAGGAGTTCGCCGGGCGCATCGAGCGCACGCTCAAGCGCTATCCGTATTTGGTGATGGAGCTGGATGGGCGTCCGGTAGGTTATGCCTATGTGAGTCCGCTCAACAGCCGCGAGGCATACGACTGGTCGGTCGAGACATCGATCTACCTGGCGCGTGATGTGCGCCACGGCGGGCTGGGCCGCAAGCTGCATGACGCGCTCAAGCAATGCCTGATCGCGATGGGTATCACCAACATGTGCGCCCTCATCGCCGTGCCGCACGACAAGGACGACGAGTACCTGACGCACAACAGCCAGGACTTCCATGCCCATATGGGGTATCGCCTGGTGGGCGCCTTTGACCGCTGCGCCCAAAAGTTCGGCCGCTGGTACGACATGTGCTGGATGGAGTTGGTCCTTGCCGAGCGCACGCCCAACCAACCCAAACCAACCTGGTTCCCCGACCTCCCCAAACCTACCATTTAGGGACAGGTTTATTTTGGCAGGTTAGCCGATTGGCTCGGTGTATTTGGCGCGGTCGGTGCGTTGGATGCGCTTAGAGACATGGAGCGGTCGGCCGTCGGTGTCGTAGACGTAGTCGGTGATCAGGATCAGCGCCTGCCCGCGCTCGACGTTGAGCAAAAACGCCTCGTTTTGCGAGGCATAGCACACCTCAAAGGTCTTATGTCCCTGTGCTGGCGCGCGATGGAATTCTTGGCGCAGCGTCGCGTAGAGCGAACCGTTGATATCGCGATCGATGAGCGTCTCGAAGCTTGGCGGCAGGTAGGTGGTCTCCAGGCACAGCGGCACGTCGTCCAGGTAGCGCAGGCGGACAAGTTTGACGAGCTTGCTGCCCACGGCGGCGTCAAAGAACTTAGCTATGCTGCCGGCCGCCTTGGCAAAGCCCGAGTCCACGGTGCGCGTGGTGGGCTTCATGCCCTGACCTTCGACCTGCTTGGTATAGCTCGAAAACACTAGGTTGTTCTCGTGGAGCGCGGCTGTGTCGGCGCGGAGCTGTTCGATCAATGCGGTATCCTCCGTGACAAAGCGGCCTGCCGTGCGCTCGGTGCGCACCAGGCCCTCATCAACGAGAACCTTAAGGGCGTGGCGCACGGTGCTGCGCGACAGCCCCGATTCGTCCATGAGCTCCATCTCGGACGGCAGCTTGTCTCCGCGTGCGTAGATGCCGGCGGCGATGCGGTCGCGAAGCGTACCCGCCAAGCGCTCGTATTGGCTCAGTTTCTTTTTAGATGAAGCGTTCATGCGATCAACCTGTATCTAACCTGTATGCGAGTCTAATCAAGCATGTATTCAATACAACAACAAAACCGCTGGTAGCTAGTTATCAAAAACAGCATCAGTAAAATTTCTAAGACAAATATAGCATACAACTAGTCGACATAACCAAAACATGTATGTAACTTGTATGCCATCGAGAGCATCAAACGAGAAGAAAGGCTGATGCACGATGACTACTCAGGAACAGGTTAAGGACGTCGTCTCCCAGGTTTTGGCCGACAAGGCAGACAAGGGCGGCATCAAGCGTGTCGTGTGGATTGGCGCCGGCGGATCCAACGGCGGCAACTATCCTGCCCAGTACTTTATGGAGCACGAGGCCACGCAGGTCGTGAGCTCCAGCTACACCAGCAATGAGTTCGTGCACGCCACGCCCGCCTATGTCAACGAGAACACCCTGGCCGTCGTCGTGTCCATGCGCGGCACCAAGGAGACCATCGTCGCCGCCCAGGCCGCCAAGGACCACGGCGCCAGCACCATCGCCATCTATGTCGACGAGTCCGGCCTCACCGAGGTCTGCGACTACAAGATTCAGTATGACAGCCTGGCCGTCGACGAGTCTTGCATGGGCCGTACCAACTCCGCCGTCGTGACCATGATCGCCATGGAGCTTACGCAGCAGACCGAGGGCTATGCCGAGTATGAGACCGCTATGGCCGCCTTCGACCTGGTTGACCCCATCTATCGCAAGGCCGTCGAGTACACCCGTCCGCTCGCCGCCAAGTGGGCCGAGCAAAACGCCGACAAGCCCTGCATCAACGTGATGGCCCAGGGCCCGCTCTTTGGTGCCGCCTACGTCTTTAGCATCTGCAACGTGCAGGAGATGCTGCAGATCGATTCCTGCACCATCAACACCTGCGACTTCTTCCACGGTCCCTTCGAGATTCTGGACAAGCGCACCTCGCTGTTCCAGCTCATCAGCGTCGGCCGCAGCCGCTGCAACGACGAGCGCGGTATCCGCTTCGTCAACCAGTACGGTGGCGAGCGCGTCTATCAGCTCGACGCCAAGGAGCTCGGCCTCAACGACATCAAGGACAGCGTGAGCGAGTACTTCAACCACCTGATCTTTGCCCCGATCCTCAACAATGTGTACATGCGCGCGCTCTCTGCCGTCACGCACAAGGACTACATGACGCGCCGCTACATGTGGAAGCTCGACTACTAGGGGATAGAGCGGCCTAACAGCTCGATGTCCTCATAAGTTGCGGTGGAATAGTTCCTGTTTGGGGGCTTGAAGCCTCTATTTAGGAACTATTTCACCGCAACCGCCAAGTAATCCGCTGGGGACGGAGGAAAACGGATCACTGACTCAGACCAGCCCCTCAGTGATCCGTTTTCCTCCGTCCCCAGCGGATCATTTTTCCGTTCGGCGATTTGTGTCTTGAAAAATGTATATAACGACTATAACGTAGTGTGAAACATATTGGAAACAATACCGAGGAGGCTGCGTTGAAGAAAAGCAATCTGGGCTATGTGCTGGTGCTGATCGCCGCGCTTATGTGGGGCACCATCGGAATCTTTGTTAACGGAATATCGGCCCTGGGTGTTTCGTCTCAGAGCATGGCGGCCCTTCGCCTGTTGTCGGGTGCTGTCTTAATGGCTCCGGTCTTGGCATTTATGGGTTGCCAGGGAGGTGCTCGTGAGGGAAAAGCCTCGGGTCCCATGGCACTGTTCAAGGCAAGTCCTAAAGAGCTTGTTCCCTGCGCGCTTCTTGGCATTATCGGCCTCGCCACCGCTAACACGCTTTATTACGAGTGCATGGGCGAGGTGGGCATGTCCACGGCCTCGGTGCTGCTCTACACCTCGCCGGTGTTTGGCGTCATGCTCGGCCGCGTGCTTTATCGCGAGGACGTGACCCCCAACAAGCTCGTCGCCATCGTCTTTAACATTGTGGGTTGCGTGCTCGCGGTGACGAGCGGCGACCTGTCCGGTTTCCATTTCTCGGCTTGGGGCGTCGTGTCGGGCGTGATCGCCGGACTTTGCGGTGCACTGCTGGCTGTGTTTAGTCGCATGGCCACCAAGACGCTGCATCCTCTGGCGGTGACGTTTTGGGGCTTTGTCTTTGGCGGATGCTTTATGGCAGTGCTTTCGGCTCCGTGGTCCGATGTGGCCGCGGCAATGTCCCCGCAGCTCATTCTGCTGTTCGCGGGCTTTGGCTTTATTCCGACGGCTCTTGCGTACATCTTCTATATGCAGGGCCTTTCGATGGATCTCGAGACGTCGAAGGTGCCGGTCGTGGCTTCGTTCGAAACCGTGGCGACCGTTCTGGTCGGTATTGGCATCTACGCCGAGCCCGCCGGCGCGATCAAGGTCCTGGGCATCGTGCTGGTGCTCGCGTCCATCCTGATTATGAACACCGACTTCTCCAAGCTGCGCAACAGTGCCTTTGTCGGCCATATCGTTGAGAGCATGACCTTTAAGCCCAACGCGTGGTGGACGGAGAAATCGCAGGACATGGATCTGTTCCGCGAGCGCACCGGCATCGCGCTGGAGCCCACCGTGCAGGAAAGCCCCTGGTACTTCGTGCGATAGGGGATGGGCGGAACGCTTGAATGGGCACCGCCTGGCCAGTGTCGATCTGCCCTGCGCCAACGTTTCAAGTACGTTAAACCCGTCAACGGTCGATTTTCACCCGCGAACGGTCTTTATACTAATTAGCAATATAAGCAACGTATAAGACGTTATAATGACCATAACGAAAAGGAGGAGGCAAGATGAATCAGATCATTCTCGCATCTCATGGCGGCCTGGCCGCAGGCGCCAAAGACACGCTCGAGATGGTTCTCGGCGACGTGTCGAACGTCCACGTCGTGTCGCTTGCTCGTGACGACAAGGAGCCCATCACCAATAAGGTGGACGCCATGATCGCCACGTTCAACGCGGACGACACCGTCTATGTGCTGACCGATATGCTCGGCAGCTCGGTCAACAACAACATGGTCGAGCTTTCCAAGAACGGCACGAAGTTCACGGTTGTCAGCGGTTTCAACATCCCGCTGGCGCTCACGCTCGCTATGAGCCCCGTCCCCGTCAAGGGCGCCGAGCTCGCGGCCCTCATCAATGAGGCCCGCACCGGTCTGACCAACCCCAACGCACCGGTCGAGGCCGCCGCGGCTCCCGCCAAGAAGGCCAAGGCGTCCCGTCACAGCTCCGGTCCCGCCAAGATCGTCCTCGCACGTCTTGACTACCGTCTGCTGCACGGCCAGGTCGTCTTTACCTGGACCACCAAGGTTCAGGCCGAGCGCATCATCGTCGTCGACAACGCTGCCGCCAACGATGACATCAAGAAGGGCGCTCTTAAGCTGGCCAAGCCCCAGGGCGTGCGCCTGAACGTCTTCACCGTCGAGCGTGCCCTCGCCAAGATGGACAAGCTCAACACCCTCGGCGAGCGCGTCATGTTCGTCTTTGGCAACACGGCCGAGATGCTGCAGTTCTGCCAGGGCTACAAGCTCGACGCCATCAACCTGGGCGCCACCGCCAACCACGACGGTGCCGATCAGGTCGGCGGCAAGGACAGCTCCGTCTTCCTCGACGCCGCCCAGAAGGCCGACGTCAACCAGCTGCTCGACATGGGCATCAAGCTCTATGTCCAGCAGACCCCTACGTATCAGAGCGTCGACATCGACGCCAAGCTGTAATCAACCAGGCTTTTGCCTGACTGAAAGGAGAAGGGTATGAATACGTTCATCAGTGCGGTGCTCGTCGGCCTCGTCGGCGTGTTCTGCATGTGGGACTCCCGCCTGCTCGGTCGTCTTAACTTCGAGCAGCCCCTCGTTGGCGCTACGCTCGTCGGTCTGCTGCTGGGCGATGTGCCCACCGGCCTTGCCGTCGGTGCCGCCGTCGAGCTCGTGTCCATGGGCCTGGTGCAGGTCGGCGCTGCCGTTCCGCCCGATATGGTCCTGGGCGGCATCGTGGCCGCTGCCTTTGCGTGCCTGACCGATGCTTCCGCCGAGACCGCCATGACGATCGCCATCCCGGTCGCCGTCCTGGGTCAGCTCCTCGGCATCGTGTTCCGTTCCATCATCGCCGCCCTCACCCATGTGGCAGATAGCGCGATCGATAACGGAAAGTTCAAGACCGCCTACCGCATGCACATCTGCGCCGGCTCCGGTCTGTACGCCGTCATGTACTTCCTGCCGATCTTCCTCGCCGTCTTTGTTGGCACCGACCTGGTTCAGGCCATCGTCAACATGGTTCCCGAGTGGCTGTCCACTGGTCTTAACGTTTCGACCAAGATCATGACCGCCTACGGCTTGGCCCTGCTGCTCACCATGATGATCAAGAAGGGTATGACTCCGTTCCTGTTCATCGGTTTCCTGCTCGCCGCTTACCTCAACCTGTCCGTCATCGCGGTCGCTCTGATCGGTGTGTGCCTGGCTGTCGTCTTCATGGGCTTCAAGTTCAACGGTTCCCATGCAGCCGCCGGTGTCGATTCCGACTACGATCCGCTCGAAGACGACGAAGACTAAGGAGGAACACACTATGGCAACCGCAACCAAGGACGTGTCCCTGAACAAGAAGGTCAGCCAGTTCTTCTGGCGCTCCTGGGCCATCCAGGCCTCTTGGAACTACGAGCGTCAGATGAACATGGGCTTCCTCTACGGCATGGTTCCCACGCTCGATCGCCTCTATCCGGACGAGTCCGACCCCAAGCAGCTCGCTGCTAAGAAAGAGGCTTACCACCGTCACATGGCGTTCTACAACTGCACCCCGCAGACGAGCGCTTTCATCCTGGGCCTCTCCGCCTCCATGGAGGAGGAGTACGCCAAGGATCCTGAGAACTTCGATCCCGATTCGATCAACGCGGTCAAGACCTCCCTCATGGGTCCGCTTTCCGGCATCGGTGACTCCTTCTTCCAGGGCACCATCCGCGTTATCGCCTTTGGCCTGGGCGTTCAGCTGGCTCAGCAGGGCTCCATCATGGGCCCGATCCTGGCCATGCTCATCTCCATCGTCCCCTCTGTGCTGATCACCTGGTTCGCAGCCAAGATGGGCTATCAGGGCGGCCACGAGTACCTGAGCAAGCTTCAGGGCGGCGACCTCATGGAGAAGCTCATGTATGTCTGCGGCATCGTGGGCCTTATGTCCGTGGGCGGCATGATCGCTACGCTGATTGGCGCCACCACCCCGCTGCAGTTCGCTGAGGGCACCGTCGTTATCCAGGACATCCTGGACGGCATGATGCCCCAGATGATTTCCCTTGGCCTCACCGGCCTTATGTACTGGCTCATCAAGAAGAACGTCAACACCGGTTGGCTTCTCGTGATCGCCATTGTGGGCGGCATCGCCCTCTCCGCGGCCGGCATCCTGGCCTAGTCGCGACCAAGCGCCTAACCGCTTTCCCCCGGGGGCCTGCCTGGCATCCCATACCCCAGGCAGGCTTCCATCCCCAAAATGCGACAATGGGACAGTCCCTTTGTCGCATCCTTAACGGGCCGGCGACTCGGTCCAAACCACGGTAACCCTGCGAGCGCCCGGCAATGTGGCGCCGCAAAAATCGAAAGGAATGTGTCAGATGTACGAGATCGACCTTAACCTCCCTAAGCAGATCGTCGCTGACGTCCTGTCCAACCACGAGATCCACAGCGTCGCCTTCGTCGGCTGCGGTGCTTCCATGTCCGACCTTTACCCCGCCAAGTACTTCCTGGCCAACAACACGGACAAGCTGAACGTTCAGATCTTTACCGCTAACGAGTTCAACTACGACACGCCTTCCTGGGTCAACGAGCACACCTTCGTGATCACCTGCTCTCTCGGTGGCTCCACGCCCGAGACCGTCGAGGCCAACAAGACCGCCAAGAAGCACAACTGCCCGGTCGTCTCCCTCACCAACAAGGCCGGCTCCGCTCTGACCGTCGACGCTGACTACGTCATCGTTCACGGCTTCCACGCCAACTTCGCTGCCAAGTGCGAGAAGCCCGGCTACGCCATCGCTCTTGCTGTCGAGATCCTTCAGCAGACCGAGGGCTATGACCACTACGAGGACATGATCACCGGCCTTACCAACGTCTTCGAGCTCTGCGAGAACGCCGCTCAGCACTGCAAGAAGCTCGCCAAGAAGTTCGCCGAGGACTTCAAGGACGACAAGATGATCTACTTCATGGCTTCCGGTGCCTCCGAGAAGATGGCTTATTCTCACGCTGCCTTCCTGTTCACCGAGATGCAGTGGATCGACGCCGCCGCCTACAACACCGGCGAGTACTTCCACGGCCCGTTCGAGGTTTCCACCGAGGGTAAGCCCTACGTCTTCTTCATGTCCGATGGCGCCACCCGTCCGATGGACGCCCGCGCCCTCACCTTCCTTGAGCGCATGGGCGCCAAGGTCGCTCTGATCGACTCCAAGGACTACGGCCTGGCTGACGCTGTGCCCGCGAGCGTCGTCACCTACTTCAACCCGCTGCTGCACCTCGCCGTTATGCGCGAGTACGGCAACCAGATCGCCGAGGCCCGTCAGCACCCGCTGACCATGCGTCGCTACATGTGGAAGCTTTCCTACTAATCACAAGTAAGTAGACCTTACGGGTTGATTGAGAGGGGATGGGGTTTGTGCCCCGTCCCCTTTTTGCTCTGGGGAGGGCGTGTCTGTCGCGCCGTAAAACCCCAGATAAAACCTACCAAAATAAACCTGACCCTTTTTGGCAGGTGGGAGGAGATGCGTATGATCAAGGCAGTGCTGTTTGATATGGACGGCGTGCTGGTCGATACCGAGTGGTTCTACAACCGTCGTCGCGTGGCGTTTATGGAGGAGAAGGGCTTCCACTTTGACGAGATCCCCGATCTTTCGGGGTCTAACGAGCCTGCCATTTGGGAGGCGCTGGTGCCCGACGATGTTGAGCTGCGCGAGCGTCTGCGCGTGGAGTACAAGCAGGTCTATAGCCCGGACCATCCCGTTCCGTATGCCGAGCTGCTCAACGAGCAGACGGAGCCGGTGATGCGCGCACTGCACGAGCGCGGCGTGAAGTGTGCCATCGCGAGCTCGTCCTATCGCGAGTTGATCGACGAGCTGGTGGAGATTGCCGGTATCCCCGACGTGCTGGACTACACCATCAGCGGTCACGAGTGCAGTGCGTTTAAGCCCGACCCCGAGATCTACCTGCGTGCCATGGAGGCGCTGGGGGTGGAGCCTGCCGAGTGCCTGGTTATCGAGGATTCGCCTTTGGGGATCGAGGCTGGCAAACGTTCCGGCGCCCGCGTCCTGGCACTGCGTCCGCACGAGGGCGTCAACCTGGACCAGTCCGCCGCCGACGTTGTCATCGACAACCTGACCGACATCCTATCTGCCATTTAGCAGCAAAACCACCACAAAGGGGACAGGCACCTTCGTGGTGGTCCATGCTACAATCGCGGGCATGCCCCACAACTACATCTGCCTTCGAAAGGAGCCTACGTGGCGAACGCCATCGATCAGCTCACGGACCGCGTGCTCATGCTCGGCCGCCTCACCATCGTCCGCCGTGCCATTACCGCCGTGGCGGTCACAATTTCTGCCGTCCTCCAAACATTCCTGATCCAGGCGTTCATTCAGCCCGCCGACCTGCTTCCGAGCGGCCTCACCGGCGTCGCGGTCCTGCTTGATCGCGTTACCTCGCTCGGCGGCGTTCACATCGACATCTCGCTCGGTATGCTCGCGCTCAACATCCCCGTGGCGCTCTTATGCTGGAGCGGCATTAGCAAGCGCTTCGTCATCTTCTCGATGATGCAGGTCGTGCTCTCGTCGCTGTTCCTCAACATCTTTCACTTCGCCCCGTTTTTGGGCGACAAGATTATGCTCATCATTTTTGGCGGCGTGGTCTCGGGTCTGGGCGCTGCCATCGCGCTAAAGTCCGGCGCATCTACCGGCGGCACCGACTTTATCGCGCTGTGGGTCTCCAACCACACGGGCAAGACCATCTGGGGCGTTATCTTTGGTTTCAATTGCTTTATCCTGGCGATCTTTGGCTTTATGTTTGGCTGGGACAACGCGGCGTACTCCATCGTGTTCCAGTTTATTTCGACCAAGACCATCGACAGTTTCTATCGTCGCTACGACCGCGTGACGCTGCAGATCACGACGCGCAAGGCCGACGAGGTCATGACCGCCTATGTTGACCATTTTCAGCACGGCATTAGCTGCGCCGAGGTCATCGGCGGATACAGCCGCGAAAAGATGTACCTGCTGCACGCCGTTGTATCGACCTACGAGAGCCAGGACATTATCAAGCTGGTGTGCGACATTGATCCCGGCGCCGTGATCAATGTGTTCCACACGCTCAACTTTGTGGGCGGCTGGTGGGGCGGTCATGTCGACGAGCCCATGCCCACGGCCGTACCCGATCCCGACAAGCCCGCGCGCATGGCCAGCAGGCAGGCGCGCCTCAGCGAGCAGGACAGCCTGCAGCAGGACGACGGCAGGTAGAGTGTTGGCATTTTGCCGGCCTGGCGCAATCCTGTCCACTTGAGCCCCCTGAAAGCCTCGTTGCTTTCGGGAGGCTCTCGTTTGCCCAGATAAAACCTACCAAAATGAAGCTGTCGCTTTTTGGTAGGGAGGGTGTATCGTTTTATCATTATGAGGTAACATGAAACTAGACGTTATATACGTATTAGTTATTTCGATATTTCGATAAGAGTGATTAGATATGCCTACGCCCAAAAATGCACCGCTTTACCAGCAGATTTACGACGAAATCAAGGATGCGATCGAGAAAGGTGTTTATGCACCCAAGGAGCGTATTCCGTCCGAGCTTGAGCTAGCCGAGCAGTACGACGTGAGCCGCATTACGGTGCGCCGCGCCGTCGAGGAGCTGTGCTCCGATGGCTACCTGGTTAAGCAACAGGGCCGCGGCACCTTTGTTTCCACGCCGCACATCAATCGTCAGTTCCATGCCTCGACGCTGCAGACGTTTACCGCGCTGTGTGCCGGCAACGGCATGAAGGCCGGTGCACATGTGGTCGATCGCCAGATCGTTCCGGCGCGTCAAAACGAGATGGAGTTCTTTGGCCTGCAGAAGGATGCGCTGCTGCTGCATATCAAGCGCGTGCGTACGGCCGACGGCGAGCCCATCTTTGAGGAGAATATCTTTGTGCCCTTTGACGCATATCGTGAGCTGTTGACGGCCGATCTTGAGGACAAGTCGATTTTTGCCGAGGTCGAGCGTGTTGGCGGAACGCCGATTGTCTCGGTTGGCTACCGCACGGTCGAGGCCGTTCGTGCCAATGCCGAGCAGGCGGCCGAGCTGGGCATTGCCCCGCACGATCCACTGCTCAACCTGCGTGCAGGCTTTACCGGTCCCAATGGCGAGCCGGTCCTGATGGGTAAGCAGTACTACGTGGGATCGCGCTACGTTATGGTCATGTAAGTTACGCGGTTTTACCAAACCGCGTAACGGCTCGACGCTGCCCTCAGTTCCGCCGTTCTAACGAACGGCGGACCAGTCGACGCTGCGCGGGCGCCAGAGCGACAACTTGTCATTCAAAGAGGACGGCATGACCAGAAGGTCTATGCCG
>USKL01000014.1 GCA_900555225.1 uncultured Collinsella sp. | reverse complement strand
CGGCACGGAAGCCCACGACGGACGGGGTGGTGCGGTCGCCCTCGGCGTTCACGATAATGGTCGGAGAACCGCCCTCGAGAACGGCCATTGCGGAGTTAGTAGTACCAAGGTCGATACCAAGAATCTTGCCCATTAGAAATTCCCTCTCTCTTGTGCGTTTGCACCGACTCGGCGGTCTGCCGAGCGGTGTTTCGGCTTGTCTTTCAGGATGTAGTGTATCCCCTTATGGGCCGGAATATACAAAATCTAAGTCAATTCATATAAGATTTCTTATTGCCGAGAGTTTAGGTTCGCAAATACGCAGGTAGATGCGCTGATTGAGTTCTCGGCAAATCTATTGAGATCTATGTAGAGATGGCTGAGGCTTGGGTCTGGAACCCCTCGGGATGGCCTTGCGGAAAGCAAATCCCGGTTTGAGCGTGAATTCCAGGCTGCAGTTTCCGCAACCAAGGCCCTCGGGAAAATAGATCCCAGTCTGAGTGTGGATTCTGGGTCGCAGTTTCCGCCAGAGGGCTCGACCGGAAAGCGCGACCCGTTTTGGACGCCAATTCTGGGTTGCGCTTTCCAGAAGCTCGCTAAATAGCTCAATATTTCAAGTCACCTTTAGCTAACATTTACGCAGCTCAACGGCCCCACCTGCACGTTTTTTAGTAAACCTTGGCATACTCGGCGAACGGTATGAAGATGCCGGTCAGAGGGTATTGCAAACGGTCGCTCCCGTGGTATGTTTTTGCCCGAATCAAACCGGCGCGCATCGCCTGTAGCGTCGGTCAACAGAGAGGAAACTACCATGGCTCATCCCGTAATTGATGCCGACGAGTGCATCGCTTGTGGCGTTTGCGTCGACTCCTGCCCCGCTGGCGTTCTGGAGCTCCAGGACGTCGCTACCGTCGCTGACGAGGATTCCTGCGTCGCCTGTGGCGCTTGCCAGGACGCTTGCCCCGCCGGCGCGATCACCGAGATCGTCGAGGAGTAACAACTCCCGCACTTGCACACTCAAAAGTACACCGTGCACAAAAAGGAGGCCTCCGCATCGCCGCGGAGGCCTCCTTTTGCATTCGTCGTTACTAGGACAGGTCGTCCTCGTAGGGCATGAGGTCTGCCAAGTAGCCCTTCTCCTTGAGCGTGGCCTCGATCTCGTCGAGGGTTTGCTCGTCTTCTGCCGCAATGCGGTGGAAGTGATAGCCGCTGGTTACCGTCAGCAGCGGAAAGCTCTTGCCACTGGCAATGTCATGCAGATAGCGCTCGATATCGCGGCGGTTACGGATATCCAGATCGGCCGTGATCTTGCCGTACACGCGGTGGTTGACGATCACGTTGAGCACGGCGCCGCCCGCGTCGACGATGCTCGTGAGCTCATCGCCCGCCTGCTCCACGCTGTGGCGCACCTTGACCAGACGCGTGGGCACAGCCGGGCTGCTCGCCGCCTCCTGTAGTACATAGCCGCGATTGGTGGCGACGATATCGTGCCCGTCGGCGCGCAGCAGGGCGATGTCCTGCACCACGACCTGACGGCTCACACCCACCTCGTGGGCGAGCGCACTGCCCGAGACAGGATCTTTGGCTCCCTCGAGCACGGCCATGATGGCACGGCGACGCTCGCGGGCGTCCATTATTTACCGTCCAGCAGACGCAGGTGCTTGAGCGAGAGGTCGAGAATCGGCGCAGAGTGCGTCAACGCCCCCGAGCTGATAAAGTCAACACCCAGGTCGGCGAGCGCGCGGATATTGTTGACGTCCACGTTGCCCGAGCACTCGGTCTTGGCGCGACCGGCGATAAGCTCAATCGCGGCAGCCATGTCGTTATGGGCCATGTTGTCGAGCATGATGATGTCGGCACCGGCCTCCACGGCCTCGCGCACCATATCCAGGTTCTCGCACTCGATCTCGACCGTCGTGGTAAACGACGCATGGGCGCGCGCCATCTCGATCGCGCGTGCCACGCCACCGGCGGCATCGATGTGGTTGTCCTTGAGCATGACAGCCGTCGACAGGTTGTAGCGGTGGTTGCTGCCGCCGCCGATCTCGACTGCGGCCTTCTCGAAGACACGCATGCCCGGCGTGGTCTTGCGCGTGTCGACGAGCACGGTCTTGGTGCCCACGAGCGCAGCCGCCATCCGATGCGTGTAAGTAGCGATGCCGCTCATGCGCTGCAGGTAGTTGAGCGCCACGCGCTCGCCCGAAAGCAGCACGCGCGCGTCGCCGCGCACCTGGCCCACGTGGTCGCCGGCGTGCACCTCGTCACCGTCGGCAACATCAAAGAGCACCGAGCTCTGCGGATCCAGCAGCTCAAAGGTGCGGGCGAACACGTCCAGGCCGGCGATAATGCCGTCGGCCTTGGCGATGAGTTCCACCGTGGCGGGACGCGCCGTGGGGCACACGCTCGCCGTGCTCACGTCCTCAAACGTAATGTCCTCGCGCAGAGCCTGCAGAATCAGATCATCGACGACGAGCTTCATGGTAATGGGATTCATGGTCTACTCCTCCACGGCCTGCGTGCCGGCGGCACGGGCCAAATCATCGATTGCCAGGGTATCGGCGCTCAGGGCGCGGTGACGCCCGTCAAGCGCGGGCTCACCGGCCTGCTCCACGGCCAGCGACTTGCCGGTGCGCATGTACCACGCGGCGCGGCGGCCCCAAACCAGAGACTCGAGCAGGCTGTTAGAAGCCAGGCGGTTCTTGCCGTGCACGCCATTGCAGGCCGTCTCGCCGGCGGCGTAGAGCTCGGGCATCGAGGTGCGGCCGTCCTTGTCGACCCACACGCCACCCATAAAGTAGTGCTGTGTGGGCGTGACGGGGATGGGCTCGTCCAGGATGTCGCGACCGTCCTCAAGACAGCGCGCGCGGATGTTAGCGAAGTGCCCGGTCACCACGTCGCGCTCGACGGGGGCAAAGCTCAGCCACTCGTGCTCGGTGCCGTCCTGCTTCATCTGCCCGCGGATGGCGGCGGCGACAACGTCGCGCGGCTGCAGCTCGTCGGTAAAACGCTCGCCGGCGGCATTGAGCAGAATCGCCCCCTCGCCGCGGCAGCTCTCGCTGATCAGGAACGTGCGACCCGGCTGCGGCGAGAACAGGCCCGTGGGGTGGATCTGCACGTAGTCCAGGTGCTCCATCGTAATGCCGTGCTCCTGCGCGATGTAGCAGGCATCACCGGTGAGCTGCGGGTAGTTGGTCGAGTGGTCGTACACGCCACCGATACCGCCCGTTGCCCACAGCGTATGGCGGGCATGGATCTTAAACGGCTCGCCGGCATGCGCGCCCTCGGCGGCAGTTGCCAGCTCGTCGGCGGGACGAGCCGAATCGTCCTCGTCCACGGCGACGGCGACGACGCCGGTGCACACCGTGGCGCCATCGCGCTCGGCGGTCAGGATGTCGGTCATGGCCACGTGCTCCAAAATCTGCACGTTGTCCAACTTACGGACAGCCTGGAGCAGCTTGGTCGTAATCTCCTTGCCCGTAATGTCGGCATGGAAGGCAATGCGCGGACGGCTGTGCGCGCCCTCGCGGGTAAAGTCGAGGCTGCCGTCGGCCTTGCGCTCAAAGTCCACGCCCATGGCCAGCAGGTCGTTGATGACCGAACGGCTCGAGCGAATCATGATGTCAACGCTCTCGCGGCGGTTCTCGTAATGGCCGGCGTGCATGGTGTCCTCAAAGAAGGCATCGTAGTCAGAACCCTCGGGCAGCACGCAAATGCCGCCCTGCGCGAGCATCGAATCGCACTCATCGACGGCGCCCTTGGAGAGCATGATTACGCGCGTGCTCGTCGGCAGATTGAGGGCAGCGTACAGGCCCGCCACGCCGCAACCGGCAATGACGACGTCACACTCCATATCGGGGTATTGTTTGGTTTCCACAGGAATCCTCTCCCTTGTAATGTGGCATATGGGATGGTCTCTCATGTCACATTGGCTTAGCGCGCCGCGTACTCGAGCATGCGGTCGAGCGTGAGCTTGGCCTGATCGGCGGCCTCGTCCGACACGCCAATCTGCACCTCGCCCTCGCCCGTCTCCAGGCAGTGCACGAGCTTTTCGAGCGTGATGAGATCCATGTTGACGCAGGTGGGCTGCACCGCAGGGAAGTAGAACTTCTTGCCGGTGCCCTGGCAGCGGCGCTCGAGTTCGTAGAGCACGCCGCGGACCGTCACGATGATGAATTCGCTCGCGTCCGACTCCTCGGCATACTTGATGATGCCGGCAGTGGAGCCGATGTAGTCGGCCTCGGCCAGGACGTCGGCCTTGCACTCGGGATGCGCCAGCACGAGCGCGTCGGGGTGCGCCTCCTGCGCGTCGACGATCTGCTCGACGGTGATGATGTGGTGACGCGGGCAGTAGCCGTTGTTGAGGATGACGTGCTTTTGGGGCACCTGCTCGGCCACAAAGCGACCCAGGTTCTGGTCGGGAATGAACAAGATGTGCTGCTGCGGCAGCTCGGAGACGATCTTGACGGCGTTAGAGCTGGTAACGCACACGTCACTCCAACTCTTGATTTCGACCGTCGAGTTGACGTAGCAGACGACAGCCAGGTCGTCGCCATACTCGGCGCGCGCCGCGTCGACCGTCTCGCGCTTGACCATGTGCGCCATGGGGCAGTCCGCGCCAGGCTCGGGCAGCAGCACGGTCTTGGTGGGATTGAGCAGCTTGGCGCTCTCGCCCATAAACTCCACGCCGCACAGCACAATGGTCTGCTGCGGCAGGCTCTTGGCGAGCTTTGCCAGGTAGAAGCTGTCGCCGACGAAATCGGCAACGGCTTGGACCTCGGGCGCCACATAGTAGTGCGCCAAGATCACCGCGTCACGTTGGGTTTTTAGTCGCTGAATGGCCTCGACGAGCTCTGCGGGCACCAGTGCCGCGCGCTCCGTTGCCGTCGTTGCCGATGCCAGGCCGGCCGCGATATCGCGTGCAAGCTCCGATGCATCCATGTTCGCGCTCTGTGCCATCAAGGCCCCTCTCTTTTGGCGAATCTTGGGGCTTTAGTATGACACCTGGCTTTACAGCTGACAAGACAGCTGTAAACCTAGGTGTAAGGTTGAAATAAAGATTCAATCATGCGGCAGGTCCATTTTCGAACTGGCAAGCTGAGGATAGCCGAGCTCTCGATAGCGCAGGAGGCATCTTTCGCCACCGCAATACCGCTCGGCGCGAGTTGCGCACCGTGAGGCACGAACGGGCGCTCCCCCGCGAGTGGTCCGCGCCCAATGTGGCAAAATCGAACTACTAAGGGGGCTCAGAATGCTCAAGATTATTGCCTGCGACGATGACGCCGCTTTTCTAGATAGACTGCACCGGATGATCGACCGTTGGTCGATCGAGACGGGCACGGCGGTCGATGTTGCGCTCGTCACGCGCGGCGAGGACCTGCTGGCGCGCCATGCCGCGTCGCGCGCCGACATCATCCTGCTCGACATGATCATGCCGCTCGTCAACGGCATGGACACCGCACGCGAATTGCGCCAGGCCGACACCGCCGTGCGCCTGGTGTTCCTCACCTCGTCGCCCGAGTTTGCACTGGAGTCCTACGAGGTCCGCGCCTTCGACTATCTGCTCAAGCCCGTGACTTACGAACGCCTGGCGCAGTTACTCGACGAACTTTCGAGCATGCGCCCGGCGGCAACCGACGAGCTCGTGATCAAAACGTCCTTTGGCTACCACGCCCTGCGCCTGTCCGACATCGAATATGCCGAGGCGCGCAACAAGCACGTGGTCTTCCATCTGCGCGACGGACGCGATATCGAGGCACTCGAATCGTTCCGCAGCGTCGAGGACCGTTTGGCGCAAAATGCCACCTTCTTTAAATGCCACCGTAGCTACCAGGTCAACTTGCGCAACATCGACCACTTCGATCGCACAGACATCGTCATGCGCTCGGGCGCGTGCATTCCGCTGTCGCGCAGCAGCAAGCAGGGGTTCCAAGACGCCTACTTTGCGGTGCGCTTTGAGGGCGGGAGGCGCTGATGATCTCCTCGGTCGAAATGGTCCTTTGGGCAATCCACCACGCCACGACGCTGCTCTTTGGCGTCTTTGCCTCGGCGGCGCTGTGCGGTATCGAGATCAACCGGCGTCATGCGCTTGAACTGGTGCTGGTCGGCGCCGTAACCGGATGCGCATTTGGCCTCGCCAATGCCGTCGGCGGAGAGCTTTTCGCCCGCCAGGTATATCCGCTCGTCGTGCATCTGCCGCTCATCATCTATTTGTGCGCGCGCTACCGCCTGAGCCCGCTGCTTGCCGTGCTCGGCATTACGAGTGCCTATCTGAGCTGCCAGTTCAGCAATTGGATGGGCATCGCCGCATTTGCCGCAACCGATTCTCAGATCGCGTACTATCTGGCGCGCATCGCGACCACACTCGCCGTCTTTGCCGTCCTGCTGCATTGGGCCGGCGACATCGGTCCGCGCTTGGCGATTAAAAGCACCACCGAGCTGGGCATCCTTTTAATCCTGCCGCTCGTCTATTACGTCTTTGACTATGCCACCAACGTCTACACCACGCTGTTCCACTCGGGCTCGGTGGTGACGGTTGAGTTTTTGGCCTTTGCACTCTGCGCGTTCTACCTTATGTTCCTCGCCGTCTACCTGCGTGAATACGAAGAAAAGGAAACCGCCGAGCGAGAGCGCTGGATGCTCGAAACCCGCGACAGCGCCGCCATCAAAGAGCTCGAGGCTTGGCGTCAATCTGGGCGCGAGCTGTCGATTCTGCGCCACGACATGCGCCACTTCCTACGCGGCCTGGCCGCTTTAATTGAGGAGGGCCACACCGACGAGGCGCTCGATCGCATCGACGAACTCTGCGAAGCCGGCGACCGCACCGCCGTACGCCGCTTCTGCGCCAACGAGACCGTAAACATCGCGCTTTCGTCATTTAACTCGGATATCAATAGAAACGGCATTACCGCCAACCTGCGCGCCGCCGTACCCGAAACCATCCACGTAGGTGACGCCGACCTGTTTAGCGTGCTCTCAAATGCCTTGGAAAACGCTATCACCGCCGCAAGCGCCGCACCCCAAGGAAAGCGATTCGTCGACCTTGACCTGCGATTAGAGGACGGCCAGCTGCTGCTGTTAGTTTCCAATACGTTTGACCGCGCGCCGCGCATGGTCGACGGCATGCCCGTGACCCGGCATGCGGGCCACGGCTTTGGCACCAGGAGCATCAAACTTGCCGTGGAGCGCATGAATGGCAACTGTCAGTTCCGCATTAGCGGCGATCGGTTTGAGCTGCGCGCTGTGATGTAGAAGTGCGGCGCCGATCTCGAGGCGCGCCTTGCCCGCCAGGCAATCGCTCGCCGGCGCCAATCCGCTACAGCGGAGCGGCCGCCGGGGTCAGTTGCTTGATGTATGCCCACATGCGCTGCTTAGCGGCCTTGTCGGTGAGTGCCGCCTCAAAGCCGTCGAGCGCGAGCACGCGGCGGCCCTGCACATGGGCGACCAGGCCGGGCTTGAGCATGGCGGTGTCGAAGTCATCGATCGCCACGAGCATATCGGCATAGGTCTCGCGCATGGCATCAGCCGCGTTGTTGTCGAGCAGTAGCACCGCCTCGGGGTCCAAGGCCTCAAGCGCCTCGCGGAACAGCTCGCACGGCAGAGTCTCGCCCACCGCGATCGCTCCGTCACCCACGCCGGCGACGCTTGCCAGCACGCAAAAATCCTCGGGCGCGTAGCCGATGGCCCCAAGCGCCTTGCGCAACGCCGCGCCATCCGGGCCGGCGGCAAGCTCGCCACCCGAACGCTCGGCCTCGTCCAAATCGCCTTTGACCAGCACAATCGGCGAGCACGCGTTGCCCGCGATACGCACGCCGCGACCCGCGAGCGATGCGAGCTCCTGCTCGGTCGCCTGGGCGATGGCTTCTTTTTTCTGGCTTTGTGACGTGGGCATGCGCTCTCCAATCGTTTGCGTGGCCACCATTATATAAAAGAGCCGCCCGCGAGTGGTTGCTTTGCGGGCGGCTGGGTATAAGCACGGTCGTACTGAGTTTTACGCGGCCGAGCCGCGTCGCATTATGGAGGTCACCATGGCTGACATTAATCAGATTACCCCCGAGAACTTCGATTCCATCGTTAACGACAGCCTGCCCGTGCTGGTCGATTTTTGGGCACCGTGGTGCGGGCCCTGTCGATCCCTCTCGCCCATCGTTGACGAGGTTGCCGATGAGCTGGCGGGCAAGCTTGCCGTTGCCAAATGCAACGTCGACGACAACCAGGACCTGGCCATGAAGTATGGCGTCATGAGCATCCCCACGCTGATTGTGTTTAAGAACGGCGAGGAGATTGACCGCTCGGTTGGCGCTCTGCCCAAGGCGAGGCTGCAGGCGCTGCTGGAGAAGCATCTGTAATACGCTTGTTACATGTTGCCGTCTGCCTGCCGTCCATGAGCGCTTTTACGCCGCTCGCCGGACTTCTGAATGCACCGAGTGCAACCACGGATAGTATGGTAGTCACAAACAGCCCCCAGTGAACGGGTGCGGGTCGCACAGACTCGTACCCGTTTTCTTATGCAGCTGCGCGCAGAGCGGGCGTAGTAAAATCTGAACCACTGAACTGCCCCATACAAAAGGAGATTTCCCATGCATGATGTTGGAATGAACATGAGCCAGCTTGCCATGAGCGTCAAACAGGTCGACGACACCATCGAGCTCGCTCATGAGTGGAGCCATCAGTTGCTGCATGCGACCGAGAATTTTGACATGGAGCGCATCGGCGCCAAGCTCGAGGCCGCCATGGCCGCGCTCCACGAGGCGCATGACGCGCTCGAGGGCTACGAGGAAGCCATCGAGGCCGACCACAACTCCGTCGGCTCCGTGAAGCTGGTGTAAAGTGGCCGAACACGAGCACGGCTGCGGGTACGAGCACGAGCATCCGCACGGGGCGGACGGTGACGCGGGCTGCCACTGTAGTGGCTCCGGCTCCGAGCTGGTCCGTTTTTCGGTTACCGCGCCCGACGACCTGCTGCGCCGTTTTGACGAGCAGATCGCACGCCGCGGCGACGTGGCCAACCGATCCGAGGCCGTGCGCGACCTGATTCGCGCCTCGATCGCCAAAGAGCAGATGCGCACGCCCGATGAGCATGTTATCGGGTCGCTCACCATGATCTACGACCACCATACCGGCGACCTGACGCGCCGCCTGGACGAGGTGCAGCACGACTACACCGACGAGATCGTATCGACCATGCACGTGCATCTGGATCACCACAACTGCTTGGAGATTCTGGCGCTCAAGGGTCGCGGCGAGCGCGTCTACGAACTAGCCGATCGCCTGCTGGGCCTGCGCGGCGTTAAGCACGGCGAGCTCACGTGCGCCGCCACCAAGCAGAGCCTGGGGCTGTAGCGGGATTTCCCGCAGCGCACCTGCCAAAAAGGGACAGGTTTGTTTTGGCAGGTTTAGCGTTTTACCTACCAAAATAAACCTGTCTATTTTGGTCGGTTTTGATGAGGGGTGTCGCATGCGGCATGTGCATATTCATGTGACGGGCATTGTGCAGGGCGTTGGCATGCGACCGTTTGTGTATCGCGAGGCCATGGCGCATGGCATTTGCGGATGGGTGCTCAATGCGGGCGACGGCGTGCATATCGAGGCGCACGCTCCGGCCGATGCGCTCGATGCTTTTGTTGCCGCGCTTTCTGAGCATGCACCTGCAGCAGCCCGCATAGAGTATGTCGAGGTTGTGGACCTGGCAGCCAACGGTTGGGATGCCGCCGATGAACAGGGCTTTCGCATCGTAGCATCGCAGGACCGGACCGCACACACGACGCTCGTCTCGCCCGACATCGCTACCTGTGACGATTGCCTGCGCGAATTGTTCGATCCCGCCGACCGACGCTATCACTACCCCTTTATCAACTGCACTAACTGCGGCCCACGCTTTACCATCATCCGATCGCTGCCTTATGACCGAGCGGCCACGTCGATGGATTGTTTTCCCATGTGTCCCAAGTGCGCCGCGGAGTATGCCGACCCACTCGACCGGCGTTTTCACGCGCAACCCGATGCCTGCTTTGATTGCGGGCCGCATATTACGTGGCGCGAAGCGAGCGTGGGCGATGAGCCGGGCGAAGCCGCCGCGTCGCTGGCCGTCGGCACCACACGCGAGGCCAGCGACGCTATCATCGAGCGCTGCGTTGAGCTGCTGGCCAGCGGTGGCATCGTCGCCATCAAGGGCCTGGGCGGATTCCATCTATCCTGTGACGCTGCCAACGAGCAGGCGGTGGCCGAGCTGCGCCGTCGCAAGCGTCGCAGCAACAAGCCGCTTGCCGTCATGGTGCGCAGTCTTGCCGATGCCGGGCGCCTGTGCTATATCGACGATGCTGAACGCGATCTGCTCGCCGGCAGTATCCGCCCCATCGTGCTGCTGCGCCGGCGGGCTGTTTGCGGGAACGACGGCGATTCTTCCGACGCCCTCGTACTCGCACCGTCCGTCGCGCGCGACCTGCCCGAGCTTGGCGTTATGCTCCCCTATACGCCGCTTCAGCATCTGTTGCTTGCCGCGGCAGAAAACTGCGGCATGCGCGCGCTCGTCATGACCAGCGGCAACCTGAGCGAAGAGCCCATCGAGACCGATGACGACCTTGCCTGGGAACACCTCGTTGCCGCCGGCATCGCCGACGCGTTGATCGGTAACGACCGCGCGATCCTCTCGCGCTACGATGACTCTGTAGTGCGCGTGGTCAACGGCGCCGTTATGCCCGTTCGCCGCGCTCGCGGATATGCACCCCAGCCGCTGCCGTTGCCGGCGCTCGACCGCGCTCCGTCCTGCGTGCTCGCCTGCGGGCCACAACAAAAGGCCACGATTGCGCTCACGCGTGAAGGGACGAACGGCGAGGCAACCTGTTTTGTGTCGCAGCATATCGGCGATGTTGAAAACGGCGGGACCTTCGATGCCTGGAACGCCGCGCGCACGCGCTTGGAAGATCTCTTTGACTTGGCGCCCGCCGCCTTGGCCTGCGATGTACACCCCAGCTATCTATCGGGCCAGTGGGCGCGCGAGCAGGCGCGAAAATGTAATCTGCCGCTCGTCGAGGTGCAGCACCATCATGCGCATATCGCGAGCGTAATGGCCGAGGCCATCGCCGCGGGCCAGCTTACAACCGACGCGCGCGTCCTTGGCATCGCCTTTGACGGCACCGGCGCCGGCACCGATGGGACCATTTGGGGCGGCGAGTTTCTTGTTGCCAGCCTTGGCGGCTTTGAGCGCGCCGCGCATTTGCGCACCTGGGCGCTCCCCGGTGGGGCGGCCTCCGTGCGCGACGCCCGCCGCAACGCCTTTGCCCTGCTCAGTGAGCTCGGCCTGCTCGAGCACCCAGGTGCCGCTCGGCTTTTAGACAGCCTCAACGAGCAAACGCGCAACGTGACAGCCACCATGATCGAGCGCGGCATCAACAGCCCGCGTACCAGCAGCATGGGGCGTCTCTTTGATGCCGCGGCAGCAATTCTGGGCATCTGCGACAAGGCAACCTACGAGGGCGAACCCGCCATAGAACTCGAAGCCGCCGCCTGGCGCGCGCTCAGCAGTGAAAGTGCCTGCCCCGCCGGCAATATAGCCGGCTTTTCCGTAACCGAATCATCCCGTCCGGACGCCTGCCATGTTCTAAACTCCAGATCGCTTATTGAGGCGCTTTTGGAGGGAATCAGGGCCGGCACTGCGGCCTACAGGCTCGCGCTCGACTTCCATATCGCCATCGCGCGCTCTTCGGCACGAATCGCACGCGAAATCTGCGCGCGCGAAGGCATCGATACCGTCGCGCTCTCGGGCGGCGTGTTCATGAACCGACTTTTGCTCCAGCTCCTCACCCGCGAGCTCAAAAGCGTAGGCTTTACTGTCCTTGTCCCCCACACCGTACCCGTCAATGACGGCTGCATCGCCTACGGTCAGGCGGCGGTCGCAAGCGCTCGTCTTGCGCAGATTGCATCACAGTAGCTCGCCCTCGCACGCCGCCGCGCCCAGCCGTCTCACAGGCGTAACGCGTTTGCCCGCGAACCCCGTGAGCGCTACCATCAACTGATGGATTATCAAGCGCCTATCCAGCGCAAAGCGTATAAAAGGGGAACAATATGTGCCTGGCCGTTCCCGGCAAAGTAGTCAAACGCGACGACGACCTCAAGGCCACCGTCGACATGATGGGCATCGAGCGCCCCGTGTCGCTGAGACTCGTGCCGACGGCGCAGGTTGGCGACTATATTCTCGTACACGCCGGCTTTGGCATCCAGATTGTCAACGAGCAGGAAGCGCAGGAAACGCTCGAGCTTGTTAATGCCATGTCCGAGCTGGTCGAAGAAGACCAGCTTGCCACCAACCCGGCGGAGGCTTACTAGTGGCGCCCGAGCAGCCGGCTCGCTCCGGTATCGATTTCTCGGCATTCCGCGATCCCAAGCTGGCTCGCGAGCTCATCGAGCGCATTCATGAGCTTGTCGGCGACCGCACCATCAACCTTATGGAAGTCTGCGGCACGCATACCGTGAGCATCGGGCGCTATGGCTTTCGCTCCATTATGCCGGCCGGGCTCAAGCTGCTGAGCGGCCCGGGCTGCCCCGTCTGCGTCACCGCCAACCGCGACATCGACCACGCAATCGCGCTCGCCAACATAGACGGCGCCATCATCACCACCTTTGGCGACATGATGCGCGTGCCCGGATCATCCACCTCGCTCGCTGCGCAAAAGGCGGCGGGGCGCGATATCCGCATCGTCTATTCCCCGCTCGACGCGCTCGACATTGCCGAGCAAAACCCTGATCGCCCGGTCATTTTTATGGGCGTGGGCTTTGAGACTACGACGCCCACCATCGCCGCCGCCATCTTGGAGGCCGAGGCGCGCGGGCTTTTGAACTTCTCGGTCTATTGCGCCCACAAGACCACGCCGCCGGCGTTGCGCGCCATCGCCAACGACCCCGAGACCACCATCGACGGCTTTATCCTGCCGGGCCACGTCGCCACCATCACGGGCTTGGCGCCCTTTAGCTTTTTGGTCGACGAATTCAATACCCCGGGCGTGGTCACGGGATTTGAACCGGTCGATATCCTGCAGGGCATCTGCATGCTGGTCCAGATGGTTGTCGAGGACAGGCCGGCGATTGACAACGCCTACCGCCGTGGCGTCAACGCAGACGGCAATCCCGTGGCGCGCCAGCTGGTCGAGCAGGTGTTTGAACCATGCGACACCACGTGGCGCGGGCTGGGGCCGATTGCGGCTTCGGGACTCGCCATTCGTCCCGAGTTTTCGCACTTTGATGCCAGCATGCGCTTTGACGTGTCCATCGAGCCGACGGTCGAGCCACGCGGGTGCCGCTGCGGCGACGTGCTGCGCGGGGCCATTACGCCGAGCGACTGCCCCCTGTTCGGCCACGCTTGTACGCCCGAGCATCCCGTCGGCCCCTGCATGGTGAGCTCCGAGGGCAGCTGCGCAGCATATTTCCGCTACCGAGGCTAATAGGTTCCGCCGTTCTAACGAACGGCGGACCAGTCGACGCTGCGCCTCACCCATATAATTCCACCCACGATTGGAGTTTTCGATATGTCCCATAGCGTTACCGATAGCACCGTCCTGCTGGGCCACGGCTCCGGCGGACAGATGATGAAGCGCATCATCGATGAGGTCTTTTTGGATGCCTTTGGGTCGCCCGAGCTGCTCGAAGGCAACGACGCCGGCGTCGCCGCGCTGCCCGCGAGCGGGCGCATCGCCATGTCGACCGACAGCTTTGTAGTCTCGCCGCAGTTCTTCCCCGGTGGCAACATCGGCCGCCTCGCCGTGTGCGGAACCGCCAACGACGTCGCGACCTCGGGCGCCAACGTGCGCTACCTATCGTGCGGCTTTATCCTCGAAGAGGGCTATCCCATGGATAAGCTCCACCAGATTGTGCAGACGATGGCCGAAACGGCGCACGAGGCGGGCGTGTCCATAATCACGGGCGACACTAAGGTGGTCGAGCGCGGCGGGGCCGACGGCGTCTATATCAATACCGCCGGTGTGGGCGAGGTACCCGCGGGCGTGGCGCTCAGCGGCGCAAACTGCCAGCCCGGCGATGTCATCCTGGTCTCAGGTACACTGGGCGACCACGGCATCGCTATCATGAGCCAACGCGAGGGTCTGGCGTTTTCGAGCACCATCGAAAGCGACGCCGCGCCGCTCAACCACCTGATTGCCGATGTGCTTGCTGCAGCACCCGACACACGCTGCTTTCGCGACCCCACGCGCGGTGGCTTGGCCTCGACGCTCAACGAGTTTGCGCAGGCCAGCGGCGTTACCATGGAGATCGACGAGG
>USKL01000013.1 GCA_900555225.1 uncultured Collinsella sp. | reverse complement strand
ACTCGGATTCCCCGCGAAGCCACAGGCCAGTTTTGCCGCCATCCTTCTTGAGCAGGCGAATCTCGGAGATTTCCATTCCGCGATCGACCGCCTTGCACATGTCATAGATAGTTAGGCACGCGGCACTCGCGCCGGTCAACGCCTCCATCTCGATACCCGTCTTGCCCGTCACGCCGGCCGTGACCAGTACGTGAAAGCCAACCTGCCCGTCCGCGCGCGCCGGCGCCCAGCCCTCGGGCACGTCATCGACAGGCGTTCCCGCCGGAGCGATGGGCGCAATGTCGCACTTGCTCTTGGTGATGAGCAACGGATGGCACATGGGGATAATGTCGCTCGTGCGCTTGATGGCCATAATGCCCGCCACGCGCGCGCAGGCAAGCACGTCGCCCTTTTTGGCGCGGTCTTGCAGCACCATGGTCTGCGTCTCGGGGTGCATGAGGATGGTGCCCTCGGCGATGGCGATGCGATGGGTCTCGGCCTTGTCGGACACGTCGACCATGCGTACCTCGCCCTTGGCGTCCACATGCGTCAGCTCGTCGCGACGGGCGTCGCGGGCGGGCTCGGTGGCAGCACTGGCAGACGGCTGCGCAGACCCGTCGGCGTTGCCAGCATTCGCCGCAGCCGTGGCTTTGTGGGCAGACATCGCGGCCCTGCGAGCGGCCTTGGTGGCATCGGCGTACCTGCTCTTGGCCATATGATCATCCTCCGATTTGGGACATAAATCGTTGCGTGCCCTCAATTATCGCGTGTTCCTGCGGTTTGTGGGCCACGGCATCGCGCCAAATCGAAAGTACCTGCATATCATCACCACGGCGCAGCGCCTCACGCACCGAATACTCGGCATCGCTAAACAGGCACGGACGCACGTTGCCATCGGCCGTCAGGCGCAGACGGTTGCAATTCGCGCAAAAATGGTTGGACATGGCGCTGATGAAGCCAACCGTTCCCGCCGCACCCGGAAAGTGCCAATAGCGCGCAGGGCCCGCACCAGCAGGAGCGTCGTTGATGTCGAGCGGCTCGAGCTCGCCCAGTCCCGCCGCGGTGGCCCCGGCATTGATGCGCGCCCGCAGCTCGTCGCTCGGCACGGTATCGCTCACGTCCCACAGCTCGGGATTGAGCGCGGGCGCATGCGGGTCCACAGCGCAATGCGAGCTGGTGCGCTCGTCGCCGATGGGCATGTATTCGATAAAGCGCAGGTGGATGGGGCGGTCGACGGTCAGCCGTGCGAGGGCCGCCACATCCTGGTTGAGCCGGCGCACCACAACGCAGTTGACCTTAACGGGCTCAAAGCCCCAAGCCAGCGCCGCGTCGACGCCGGCCATGGTCTGCTCGAGTCGACCCAGGCGCGTGATCTTTCCAAACAGCTCGGGGTCGAGTGTGTCGAGCGAAATGTTGACGCGGTTAAGCCCGGCATCCTTGAGCTGCGGCGCTAGCTTGGGCAGCAGGGCGCCGTTGGTGGTGAGCGAGATGTCCTCGATCTGCGGAATCGCGCGGATGTCACGAATGAGCGGGATGATACGGCGGCTGACCAGCGGCTCGCCACCCGTCAGGCGCACGCGGCGAATGCCCTCTCCCGCCACCAGGCGCACAAAGCGGGCGATTTCCTCGGCGCTGAGCAGCTCGTCGTGCGCGCGGGGCACCACGCCATCGGCCGGCATGCAGTAAATGCAGCGGAAATTGCACTTGTCGGTAACGGCAATGCGCAGGTAGTTGATATCGCGGCCAAAACCGTCATGTTGCACGTGCCCGTCCACGCAGCCCTCCCCTCACGCGGCGTTTTATTCTTCGGAAAACATAATACCCCACGAGAGAATCACGCCGACACCCGTATGACAGGACAGGTCGCTTCGAGCAAAACGGACTTTCCAAGCCCATCCTCAGCACGCAAACCATCACAACATTCGATGCTTTTCCCGTTTTTGGCAAAAAACGTCGAATGTTGTGATGGTTTGCCTGCCCACGGCACCCCGCAGAAGGACCGGAACGTCCCTAAAGGCCGCCGTCCCAGTGCCGAATCACGAATTCTCGCAGGTCGTTCTGCCGCTTTTGGAACGCTTCGTTTCGGTCGCACTTGAGACCCATAGCGAGCGCGATGGCATTCATCGCCCGGTGCAATTGCAGCTGGTGGGCAAACTGAGTCCCGGTGAGGACGATCATCTTAAAGCCCAGCGCGCTCAGCACGGTCATACGTTCCGCATCCGACGCGCTGCGCTGTTTATCAAGATGGTCCGAGCCGTTGTATTCAATCCCCGTACCGCTTGCAGGCGCATATACGTCGATCTCGAAATACCCGGCCTTAGCGAGATGCTTGAACTCGCTGGGAACATCGACCCGATGGTTGAGCTCGATCTTGGCGTATCCCAGCCCTCCCTGGGAACGTTTTGCTACGACCATGATTGCGGTGGCCGTCTCCATGGGCGACCGCGCGCCATCGTGCACGCGCTTGAGCACGGCGGCCGCGCGTATAGCCCCCTGACGAGATCGGTTCTCATTGCAATAAGCAACCAAGTCGGCAACGGTATACCTCTGCCCCAACTCGATATAATCGTCTGTCGACAGATGATTCAAATGGTATCGGGCACAGATTTCGTAGCCATATTCCAGCTGCTCGAGCTCGCTCATCCACGAACCCGCTTGGACAAAGCACATGGCCTCATCAACCACCAGAAGGCCCTCTGCCACCTCGATAAGATGGCATGGAGGTATCGGCGCCCCAAACACGTGGCACCTAAATCCAGCCGGCGTCGAGCGCTCAAAATCGAAGTTGACGAGCGTGTCGATATGATCGAGCTCTTCTCGTGGAATACCGATCGAGACCAGATAGTCGGTAACGATCCCAACTGCCGTTGAAGCCCTCAGCCCCTTGGCATCGAGTCCCAATTTGGGCAGGCTCGCAGTCGACTCCGCCTCGTTAGCAAGCGAGTCCTCATCGTATAGGCTGCTTGCTCGCGAGAGCGGCTCGGACGGGCGCGCCACGTTGTGGTAAAGCCAGGCAGTCTTATGGGACAGGACGATCGGCAGGTCCATGAGCCCTCCAATGGAGTCGGATAACCAACCTTATTCCCCTGCCCACGGGTCCGCACACCTTCGTGCGCAAGAAAGCGATTCCACCCGGTCGGATGGCAGAAAAACCATCACAACATTCGATGCTTTTCCCGTTTTTGGCAAAAAACGTCGAATGTTGTGATGGTTTGAGGCGAAGTGAGGGGCACGGAAGGGTCAAAGCATCATGCTCGAACGGGTTAATCCAACTCTTTTAAGCCATGCGCCAGCTGCCAGTACTCGCCATGCTGGGCGAGCAGCTCTTCGTGCGTGCCGCGCTCGATGATGCGGCCGTGTTCGAGGACCATGATGGCATCGGCGTCGCGGACGGTGGACAGGCGGTGCGCGATCATAAAGGTGGTGCGTCCGCGCATGATGCGGTCCATACCGCGCTCGATGAGCTTTTCGGTACGCGTGTCAATGGAGCTCGTGGCCTCGTCCAGGATGAGCACCGGCGGGTCGGCCACGGCCACGCGCGCGATGGCGAGCAGTTGGCGCTGGCCCTGTGACAGGTTAGCGCCGTCGGCCGTAACCGGTGTGTCGTACCCTCTAGGCAGGCGGCGGATAAACGAGTCGGCGCAGGCGGCCTCGGCAGCGGCGCGCACTTCCTCGTCGGTCGCGTCGAGCTTGCCAAAGCGGATGTTCTGCGCAATGGTGCCGCTAAACAGGTGCGTGTCCTGCAGCACAATGCCGAGCGACCCGCGCAGGCTGGCCTTGGCAATGTGCTTGACGTCGATGCCGTCGTACGTGATCTCGCCGTCATCGACCTCGTAGAAGCGGTTGATGAGGTTGGTGATGGTCGTCTTTCCGGCGCCCGTCGAGCCCACAAACGCGATCTTTTGCCCCGGCTTGGCAAACAGGTTGAGGTCCGTGAGCACGCGGGCGCCCGGCACGTAGGAAAAGTCCACGGCATGGAAGCGCACGTCGCCGGCAAGCGGGACCAAGCCGCACGTGAGCTCGGTGCCGTCGGCAGCCACCGCGCGGCCCGACTCATCAACGGCTGCCACGTCATGCAGATGCCCATACGCGCCCACGCCCTGGCCCTCGGGAATCTTCCACGCCCACGCGGCGTCGCCCGTCTGCACCAGCTCCACGCAGCCCTCGTCCACCTCGGGCTTAAGGTCCATAGCCGCAAACAGGCGCTCGGCACCGGCCAACGCGTTGAGCAAGAAGTTGCCGAGCTGCGTAAACTGGTTGATGGGCATGGCCGCCTGGCGCACAAAGACCAGGTAGCTTGCAAGTGCGCCCACGTCGGCGAGCCCCTTGATGCAGAGCATGCCGCCCGCCACCGCGACGATGGCATAGTTGACGTAGCCAATCACGACGGTCATGGGCACCATGGAGTTGGCGTAGCTCACGGCGGCGGTGCCGGTGCGGCGAAGCTCGTCGTTGCGGCAGGCAAAGCCGGCGACATTCGCTGCCTCGCGGTTAAAGACCTTGATGACCTTTTGGCCCGAGACCATCTCTTCGATATATCCGTCCAGGTCGCCAAGCGATGCCTGCTGGGCAGCAAAGAAACGCTTAGAGCGCGCGCCCGAATAGCGCGCATACAGCACAATGGCCGCATCGCACACGAGTGTGATAATCGTGAGCTGCCAGTTAAGGATGATGAGCATAGCCGTGGTGCCCACAACCTGAATGGCGGCCTGAATCACGTTGGCAAAGCTGTTGTTAAGCGCCTCGGAGACGGTGTCGACGTCATTGGTGAAAAAACTCATGATGTCGCCCGAGCGCGTGCTGTCAAAATAACTGAGCGGCAGCGTCTGGATGTGCGCGAACAGGTCGCGGCGAATATCGGACACCACGCGTTGGGCCGCGCGCACCATGATCTGCGAGTAGCCCAGGGCCGAAAGCACGCCCGCGGCGTAGATGATCGCCGTCAGGATGACCTGCTTGGCGAGCAGTTCCTCCCCGCCCGTAGCCAAGCCGTTAACGATGGGGCGCACCATGTAGGTGCCGGCGAGGCTCGCGATGGCGGCGACGGAGGCGAGCACGCCCACCGCGAGCAACGAGAACTTGGCATGCCCCATGTAGGAGAGCAGGCGGCGCACGGTGCGCTTGAGGTCGGCCGGGCGTGCTTGGGCTGCGGTCTTAGGCATGGCGCTCACCCCCTTCCAAGGGCGATCCGCATGCGACGGAGGAAAACGGATCATTCGCGCAACCATCGTCACTGCCGTCGCCGGCTTCCGCGTTCCTCGCAAACTCCATCTGCGAGGCGTAAATCTCCTGGTAGATGTTGTCGCCCGCCAGCAGCTCCTCGTGCGTGCCCACGCCGTGGACACGACCGTCGTCCAACACCACAATGCGATCGGCATCCATGACACTCGCGATGCGCTGGGCGATGATGAGCACGGTCGTATCGGAAATCCGGGCGATGTGCTCGCGAATCTTAGCGTCGGTCGCCATATCGACCGCGCTGGTGGAGTCATCAAAAATGAGCACGCGCGGATGCTTGAGCAGCGTGCGCGCGATGCACAGGCGTTGCTTCTGGCCACCCGAGACACCGGCGCCGCCTTGGCCCAACTCGCCGTCCAGCCCGCCGATGCGATCAAGAAACTCGTCCACGCACGCTGCGCGGCAAGCCGCGAGGAGCTCATCGTCCGACGCCTGCGGATTGCCCCACTGCAGGTTCTCGCGCACGGCACCCGTAAACAGCACATTCTTTTGCAGCACAATGCCCACAGCGTCGCGCAAGGCGGCGAGGTCGTAGTCGCGCACGTCGCGTCCGCCCACAAGCACGGCGCCTTCGGTGGCGTCGTACAGGCGCGCAATCAGCTGCACAAGTGAGCTCTTGCCCGAGCCCGTGCCGCCGAGGATGCCCACCGTCGAGCCGCTCTCGATGCGAAGGTCGATATGCTCGAGCACATCCTCGGCTGCATCCGCGCGGTATTTAAAGGAAACGTCGCGAAACTCGATACTGCCGTCCGCTGGCGCCGCAATCGCGAGGTCTCCCGCGGGGTTGGCGATAAAGGGCTCCTCATCGAGCACCTCGGCGATACGGCCCACACTCGTGAGAGCGCGCGTGAGCAGCAAAAACACATTGGAAATCATCATAAGCGAGTTCATGATCAGCAGCACGTAGCTCATAAAGCCCGTGAGCGAGCCCACGCCCAGCTTGCCGGCGAGAATCATGCGGCCGCCAATCCACAGGATGGAGAGCGCAGCCACGTACATCGACAGCTGAAACACCGGCAGGTTGAGCACCGCGTTGCCAAAGGTCTTCGTCGCAGTGCGCGCGAGCTCGGTATTGACGGTGTCGAACTTGGCCTCCTCGTGCTCGGTACGAACGTAGGCCTTGACGGCACGCACGGCGGTGAGGTCCTCCTGTACCACGCCGTTGAGGTGGTCCATCGAGGTCTGGAGTTGGCGGTAGAGCGGACTGACGCGATAGGTGATGACGCCCAGTACGATTGCCAGCACAGGCAAGATGATCGCAAAGACGGTGGCGAGCGGGCGCGACAGCATCAGCGCGTAGATAAGGCCGACGATAAGCGTCACCGGGCCGCGCACCATAGGGCGAAAGCCGTTGCCCACAGCATTTTGGATAACGGTGATGTCCGTGGTCATGCGGGTGACGAGCGAGCTGGCGTCGTAGTTGTCCAGGTTACCAAAAGCGAGCGTCTGAATCTTTTTGTACTCGGCCTCGCGCAGGTTAGCGCCTAGGCCCGAGGCAACGCGGGCGGACGTGCGGGCATAACCCAAGCCCAGTACCAGCGAAAGCGCAGCGCACACCAACATGTACGCGCCCTGCAGCAGCATGTAGTTGATATCACCCGCAGGCACGCCCACATCGATGATGTTGGCCATGATGGCCGGGATAAACAGCTCGAGCACCGTCTCGACCGACACAAAGAACACGCCGAGGATGGCATCGCGACGGTATGCCCCTAGATAGGAAAACAGTATTTTGAGATTGCGCACGCAGGTTCAACCCCCATCAAACGTTGTTCGCAAACGCACGTATTATTGCGCGCCGAATAATGGTGTCAAGTATTCCGAAATCGTTTTCTGCAAGGTTAGCGCCGGCGGCGAGTTCTCGTGATGTGTGTCCATATTCACTCGGAATAATGGTGCGCGAGACTTTTTCGCTTCGGCGTCAACACAAACCTTGACTCTACAATCGTTGTAGGGTTTTCACTACACTGGTACGTAAACGAACCCAGCCAGAAAGCCCCGCCCATGGAACACGACCTCACACGCGGCAATGTCCTTAAGACCATCGCGGTCTTTGCCCTGCCTTATATGCTCTCGTACTTTTTGCAGATGCTCTACGGCATGGCCGACCTGTACATGATGGGGCAGTTTAGCGGCGCCGCCGGCATCACCGCCGTGGGCAATGGTGCGCAGACGCTCTATATCATTACCGTGACGCTCGTGGGTCTAGCCATGGGAACGACGGTCATCGTCGGCCACGCCGTGGGTTCGCGCCGCTTCGACCGCGCCGAGACCGCCATCGGCAACACCATCACGCTCTTTATGGGCGTCTCGGTGGTGCTGGCCGCTGTCCTGCTTGCATTGTGTCCGCAGATTGTGGCACTCATTGGCACGCCGGCCGAGGCAGTCGAAGGAACCGCCGCCTACCTGCGTATCTGCTTTGTCGGCATTCCGTTTATCGCCGCATACAACATTCTTTCGGCCATCTTTCGCGGGCTGGGCGATTCGCGCTCGCCCATGTACGTAATTGGCGTGGCGTGCATCATTAATATCGCGCTCGATTATCTGTTTATCGGGCACATGGGGCTCGGCCCCGTGGGCGCGGCGCTCGGCACGGTGACCGCGCAGACGGCCAGCGTTGCCCTCGCGCTCGTATGGCTCAAGAGCCGTCGCACGAACATCCACGTTAAGCGCAGCGACCTGCGCCCCCAGCCCGAGGTGCTCGGCAGCATTCTTAAAATCGGCGTGCCCGTGGCCGTGCAGGACGGCTGCATCCAGGTGGCGTTTATGTTTATCACCGTCATCGCCAACCACCGAGGGCTCGTCGACGCCGCCGCCGTAGGCCTGGTCGAAAAGATGATCAGCTTCTTGTTCATTGTGCCGAGTTCCATGGGTGCCACCGTCAGCGCGCTCACAGCGCAAAACGCCGGCGCGGGCAAGGGCGACCGTGCGCGTCAGGTACTCAAGGACGCCATGACCATATCGGTAGTGTACGGTTGCCTGATCACGGTGCTGATGTGGCTGGTGGCGCCGGCGTTTATCGGCTTTTTTGCCAAGGACGCCGCGGTGGTCGCCGCCGGCACCGGCTATATGCACAGCTACATTTTCGACGCAATCTTTGCCGGCATCCACATTTGCTTTAGCGGCTTTTTCGCTGCATACGGCAAGAGCTACATCGGCTTTGCGCACAACGTGCTGGCCGTAGCGCTCATTCGCGTGCCGGGCGCGTGGCTGCTGTCGAACGCCTATTCCGATACGTTGTTTCCCATGGGTATCGCCTCGCCGTGCGGGTCGATTTTGTCGGCAGTCATCTGTGTTGTCGCGTTTACCGTGCTCAACCGCCGCGGAGCTTTTGACAAGTTGGTAGCGTAGCGGGGCAACGCGAAATCGCCCTTATCGATGACATCATTAGCGACGACCCCACAACCTACGTGACGCAGATCACGGTGCCGGTTGCCCCGTCCAAATAAGAACTGCCCAGAAAACGTTCGGCTGAAGGCAGAATCTTGACGTTATAGGCCATATTTTGCCTCAAGGTCATCGAGAGCCTCAAAGGTATCACGCGCCGTGCCAGCAGCACGCTCCCGCTCGGCCACAGCTATACGAGCCATCAGACGAGCCTTAGCCTGTTCCTGAACCATGAGGTCGTAGTCCTCGGATCGAAGTACAACAAATTTGCTATAGCCGTTTTTTGTAACAGTCACTGGACCAGGGGCCTCCCAACAAGCTCGCCAAACGCCGGGGACAATCCCCGATATGGCGGTTTTACTCCTCCGGAATCGGAAACGCACGGATGAACTCTGCAGGCGAGAAGGTCTTGATGGTCGAGCGCACAAAAGCGGCGCGGTCACGCGTGATAATAAAGTCCACGCCGGCACGCTCGGCCATCGCACGGATACAGCCGTCCTCAAAGTCCGGCTCATCGGAATAGGCGGAGGCAAAACAAGCCTCTTGGTCGAGAGACTCTACCGAGTAGCTCTTAAGGCAGTCGCGCACTACCTCGCGCCCGCGCGCCTCGCCGGCCTGTTTGGTGAGAATGTAATACGCGTCCTTGAGAGAGCAGGCCGAAACAACGCCTTCGATAAGCCCCACGTCGACGAGCCCCTTGATCGTTTGCGCCGCTGCGTGCTCCGGCCGGCCCGGAAGCACGCAATCGAGCAGAAAATTGGTATCGAGAAATGCTCTCATAGGTAGCGCTCCCTCGCGACGCGCTTTTCATCTTCAACCGTCATCGTATCGAGCGGCGTTCCTTTTGGCATTTTGGCTACGATATCGAGATACTCCTGGTAGTCCTCATTCTCCGCGAGCATCTCACGGATCTCCTTCCAGGTGATCTTGGGATGCCACATCGTACCCACGTCGCGCTTGGGCTTGTCCGAGCCGCACGTCAGCTTTGCACCCCCGCGCTCCTGGGCAGCGTCATATTCCACTGCAACCGGGCTTTGATAGTCGAGCGGCACGATCTTGAACAACGGCTTGCTCCGCTTGAAGACCACAACCTCCTCGCCCTCATTGGCAACCTTTTCGGCCACCTGCGTAAGGTTTTGGCGCAGTTCCGAAAACGCGACGGTAACCATAACTGCTCCTCTCAACATATATCTTCACTGCTAAGTATACACGTTAATGTTAATGTTAAAGTGTATAAAACTCATCACAATGGGGCAGCCCCGTTGTGGAACCTCACTGCGGGGCCCCTTTGCTTTGTATGAATCTTCTATCGCTCCGGAACGACACCGCTCCGCAGGGTCACCCTCAGCAACCTACATGACGCAGATCATGCTGCCCGCCACCACGCCCAAATAAAAACCTCCCGGAAAGTATCAACCTTTCCGGGAGGTTTTCTAATTTGATTATCGATGTCCTAAGCCTGGGGCACCTCACCAGTAGCCAAGATCTGCTCGAGTGCATCCTCGTCCAACACGGGTACGCCTAGCTGTTCGGCTTTGGTGAGCTTGGAGCCCGCCTTGGGACCGGCGACTAGATAGCTCGTCTTCTTTGAAACACTGCCCGAGACCTTGGCGCCGAGCACCTTGAGCGCCGCGCCTGCCTCGTCGCGGGTGCGGTTGACGAGCGTGCCGGTGAGCACGAAGGTCAGGCCCGCGAGCGGCTGCGCATCAGCAAGCTCGCCCGCCACGCCAGCATCGGCTGCGGCTTGCGCGTGTGCGGCGCCCAGGTCGACCTCGAGCGACAGGCCCGCTTGGCGCAGGCGCTCCAGCACGGCAAGGTTCTCGGGCACGGCCAGGAACTGCTTGACGCTCGCCGCAATCTTGGGACCGATGCCCTCGCACTCGGCGATGTCCTCTTCGCTCGCCAAGATGAGCTTGTCAATCGACAGGAATCGCTCGGCGATGACCTCGCCCACGCTCTTGCCCACGTGGCGGATACCCAGGGCAAACAGCACGCGACCGAGCGGCTGGCTCTTGGACTTGTTAAGCTCGGCGACGATCTTTTCGGCCGTCTTGAGGCCCACCGGAATGGAATCGCCCTTCTTAACGCCCTTTTTGCTGTTGGAGCTGGCATAGATGCGGCCCGTGTCCAGGCCGGCGATGTCGTCGACCGTGAGCTGGTAGAAGTCTGCGACATCGTGGATCAGGCCGGCGGCAATCATCTTGTCGACGATCTCGTCGCCCAGGCCGTCGACGTCCATGCAGCCGCGGCTCACCCAGTGGAGCAGGCGCTCCTTGAGCTGCGCGGGACAGTCGATGGAGACACAACGGTAAGCGACCTCGCCATCCTCGTGGACCACGGGGCTGCCGCACACGGGGCAGACCTCGGGCATGTGCCAGTCGACCGAATCGGCCGGGCGCTTGTCGAGCACCGGGCCCACGACCTCGGGGATTACGTCGCCTGCCTTGTGCACGATGATAGTGTCGCCCTCGCGCACGTTTTTGCGGCGAATCTCGTCGATGTTATGCAGCGTGGCGCGCGCGATGGTGGAGCCGGCAACCGTCACCGGGTCGAACTCGGCGACCGGTGTGAGCACACCGGTGCGGCCCACCTGGATGCGAATCTCGCGCAGGACGGTCTGCTTTTCCTCAGGCGGGAACTTAAAGGCGATGGCCCAGCGCGGTGCGCGGGCGGTAAAGCCCAGGTCGAGCTGCTGCTGGAAGCTGTCGACCTTTACGACCACGCCGTCGATGTCGTAGTCCAGGTCACCGCGGTGTTCGAGCGCCTGGGCACAGAACTCGTGGACCTCGGCGGGTGTGGCACAGCGAGCCACATTAGGGTTGACGCTAAAGCCGGCGCTACGCAGCCAATCGAGGAACTCGCGCTGGCTGTGGACGTGCAGCGGATCGGTATCGGCGATGGCGTAGATAAAGGTGGCCAGGTCGCGGCGCGCCGTGACCTTGGGATCCTTTTGGCGCAGGCTGCCGGCGGCGGCGTTGCGCGGGTTGGCGAAGGGGTCACGCCCCTCGGCATCGGCCTCTTCATTCAGACGAACAAAGCTGCCCTTGGGCATATAGACCTCGCCGCGTACTTCGATGGTACGCTCGCGGTCGGCGCCCATGTGGGCGAGCGCTGCCTCGGACAGATGCATGGGCACATCCTTGATGGTACGGACGTTGAGCGACACGTCCTCGCCCGTGGTGCCATCGCCACGTGTGGCCGCGCGTACGAAGGTTCCGTTTTGGTAGGTAAGCGCCACGCCCAGGCCGTCGATCTTGAGCTCGCAGGTATAGGTGGCGCTACCGGCGCCGAGCGCATCCTCGGTGCGCTGGAGCCATGCGTCGAGCTCGTCCAGATCCATGGCATCGTCCATGGAATACATGCGTGCCATGTGCGTGACCGGCGTAAACTGCTCGCTCACGTAGCCGCCCACGCGCTGGGTGTAGCTGTCGGGCGTCACCAAATCGGGGTAGGTCGCCTCGATTTCCTGCAGCTCAACGAGCATTTTGTCGAAGGCGGCGTCCGTGATCTCGGGCGCATCGAGCATGTAGTAGCGATAGGCGTGGTAATCGAGCTCGTGGCGCAGCTCGGCCGCACGCGCTGCCGCCTGGGCACGGGCATCAGCCGGTGCAGCGGTATCCGTGCTCGCGGGCGTTTCGGTATCGATGTCCACGCCGTCACCAAACAGGCTCGATTGCTTCATAGCGGCACTCCTTCGCTCGATTTCAAACGGATACAAGAGTACCACCGGTCACCATGGCACCGAATAGCCCTTTCGAACCGCACCGAATCGGCAACCGCCAGACCGGGGTGGATCGCGCAATCAAACCATACCCTTGCCATTTCTAAATGATCCGTTTTCCTCCGTCCCCAACGGATCAATAAGAAAAGAGGAGCTGTCCCGTGCATGGCGGGACAGCCCCTCTGGCTTCGATCTATGAAGCGGCTCGCTAGTAGCCCTGGCCGTAGCCCTGACCCTGGCCCTGCTGGCCCAGCAGCTCCTCCAGATACTGGCGCAGCTGCTCGTCGGTAATACCGCCGTTGCCGGTGTCGGTCGAACTGTCGTCCTGCTGCTGGTTCTGCAGCTCCTCATCGGAGCCCAGCTCAACCGTGACCTTCTTCTCTTCCTTGCCGCGCATAAGCGTGATCTCGACCTTCTCGCCCACCTCGTGGCTGCGCAGCGCGATGATCAGGCCATCGGCGCTCGTGATCTCGTCGTCGCCCAACTTGGTGATGACGTCGCCCTCCTGAATGCCGGCCTTGGCGGCAGGACCGTCCTCAACGACGCTCGCCACATACGCGCCGCTATCGGTGCTCAGCTTGTTGGTGCGGGCGTTGAGCGCGTTGACGCTCGAAAGCGTAGCGCCCATGTACGGATGCACCGGCGTCTTGCCGCCGATGATCTGGTCGGCAATGTTCTTGGCGTAGTTAACGGGAATAGCAAAGCCCACGCCCGAGCTGGAGCCCGAGTAGCTCTCGATGAGCGAGTTGATGCCCACCAGCTCACCGTTGTCGTTGACGAGCGCGCCGCCGGAGTTGCCCGGGTTGATGGCGGCATCGGTCTGGATCATGTTGGCGTAGATGGTGTTGCCGCTGGTAGAGCTCATGGCCGTGGAGCGATAGAGCGCCGAGACGATACCCGTGGAGACAGACTGCTCGTTGCCGAACGGCGAACCGATCGCCATGACCCACTCGCCCACGTTGAGCTTGGAGGAGTCGCCGATCTCGATCGGGGTGAGCCTGGAGGCATCGGCATCCTTGAGCTTAATGACGGCCAGGTCGCTCGAGGCGTCGTTGCCCACGAACTCGGCCTCATAGGTGGTGCCGTCGTCCATGGTCACCACGTACTGGTCGTAACCATCGACCACGTGGTTGTTGGTGAGGATGTGGCCCTCGGTATCGAGCACAACGCCCGAACCGACGCTGCCCGAACTATCCGACTCGTCGGCAGACTGCGAAAGCGAGCCATTCTGGCTGCCGCTCGAAGTGGCGGCAATGGAAACCACGGAGGGCAATGCCTTGGCAGATACGACCTCGGCCAACGTGGTGTCCTCGGAGTCGATCGTGATCTTTTGCGTCGACGAACCCGAAGCGCCCGCCGTCACGGCATTCTTGCCGCCGCCGATATCGAGCGTGCCGCTCATAATGAGCGCAATGACCAGCAGGGCGCCGCAGGCGCAGCCGGCGAGCGCTGTAATGAAAATCGGCAGCTTTTTGGTCTTGGTCTTGACCACCGTGTGCTTGTTCACGACCTGCTGACCGCCCAGCGGCTTGCCGGTCTGCGTGTCGTAGGCCTGCACGTAGGGAATGCTGCTGTCGGCAGGCGTCGACTCCACCTGCACACGCGGCTGCTGTTGAGTCTCGCCGGCGTTGCCCGCGTCCTGGGGACGCTGGGAATCGTTCTCGCTCATAGCTGCGATCCTTTCGTCTAATAACCAAAGGCCCGCCAAACATGTGGCGGGCCATCATTGTTCACGTTGAGTTGTACCCCAATATGCGGGCGCAAGTGTATGAGAACGCAATCTTTTAGGAAGGCTTAAGTTCTGTTGCAGGCCCGAAAGGAACCCGCACCTGCGGCAAAACCACCACAAAGGTGTCTGTCCCCTTTGTGGTGGAAATCTAGTCCTTAAACAGATAGCCCACGCCGCGGACAGTGGTGATGTGTGCCGCGATCTGCGGGCCAACCTTGGAGCGGATGCGTCGAATGTGCACGTCGACGGTGCGCGTGCCGCCGCAGTACTCAAAGCCCCACACGCGATGCAGCAAGACCTCGCGGCTATATGCACGATTGGGATGCATAGCCAAGAACGAGAGCAGCGAATACTCCATAAGCGTAAGGTCAACGGGTTCGCCGTCCAGATACACCTGGTAGGTTGCCAGATTGATCACAAGATTGTCGATATGCAAAACATCGTCGACCGAGAACGACTCCTCCTCGCCCAACAGACGACGCACGCGCGCT
>USKL01000012.1 GCA_900555225.1 uncultured Collinsella sp. | reverse complement strand
CAGCAGATTCGGGCTCGACGGTGGCAGCGGCAGGCTCGGCACCCTCGGCCTCGGACTCCTCAGCAGCACCCTCGCCCTCGGCGGCAGCCTCGCTCGCGGCCTTCTCGGCAGCAAGACGGGCGCGACGCTCGGCAAAGGTCTCCTTCTTGGCGGGCGCTGCCGTCTCGGCGGCATCCTCGTCCGCATCGGAATCGTCGTCGGTCGCAGCAGCCTTCTTGGGCTTGACCGGGGCCGAAGCGGCCTCGCTCACCGGATCGATAATCTCGGACTGAACAACGGCCGTCATCTTTTCCTGCGTCTCGCGGAACTGACGGATGGCACGGCCGATCGTGCGGCCCATCTGCGGGAGCTTATCCGGGCCAAACAGCAAAAAGCCGAAGACCACGATGATCGCGAGCTCACCCTCTCCAATACCAAACACACATACCTCCAAGGCTCGATGTGAGTCGAGCCCGCACCGCGCCATTCGGCCGGAACTCGTCTATTCATTCGGTCAAGTATAGCGCCCGGACGCCAAAACGTCCGAGCGCATCACAAACATATGCCAAACGGCATGCCCTTTTGGGGGCAAAGATTATGCAGCGGTGATCGAAATCTCCTGGTCGACACCCAACAGCTGAACCACGCGCATCACCGGGGGCTGCACATTGGTGCAGCTAAAGCGCTTGCCGTGGTCGACCGCGTGGTGTGCGGCGCCCACGAGCACGCCAATGCCCGTTGAATCGATGTAGCTCACCTGGGCAAAATCGAGCTCAACGGACTCAGTGGGCTGCTCGAGCGCCAGGTCGATGGCATTGCGCAGGCTATCGGCGTTAGAGATATCGATCTCGCCGGTTACCTTAATGGTGTAGAGCTCTGGCGTGGGGTTGGTGGAAATACCCAAATCCATGTATATGCTCCTTTACGTATCGAAGGTGCGGATAGTACGGGAAGCCGCGCGTTAGGCGCGCTCGGCACGCGCGAGCTCGGCAGCGACAAGCTTAACGGCCAGCACCAGCACATCGAGCGCGGCCTCCAGGTCCTCGACCGTGGGATAGCTCGGCGCGATGCGGATGTTGGTATCGCGCGGGTCCTTGCCATAGGGCCAGGTGGCACCGGCCGGCGTGAGCTTGACGCCCAGGTCGGCGCAAAGCGCAGCAACCTTCCGGGCCGAGCCCTCGGGACCATCGAAGCTTACAAAGTAGCCGCCGCGGGGATGCGTCCAGGTGGCGCAACCCGTATCGCCCAGGCCCTCGGTGAGCTTGCGCTCAACGGCCTCAAAGCGCGGGCGCAAAAACTCGGCATGCTTTTTCATGTGCTCCTTGACCGCCTCGATGGTGGGAAGGAAGCGCACGTGGCGCAGTTGGTTGAGCTTATCAGCACTGATGAGGCCGGCCTTCAGGCGCTTGGAGAACTCGGCGATGACCGCGGGGCTCGCACCGATAAAGCCGATACCGGCGCCCGGGAAGGTGATCTTGGACGTCGAGGCAAAGGCCACCACGCGGTCCTCGGTGCCCGCCGCGCGGGCAAGATCGAAGATATTGGCGAGCTCGTCGGTCTCGTCGTACAGGTCGTGCACGCAGTAGGCGTTGTCCCAGAAGATGCGGAAATCGGGCGCGGCCGTGGGCATCTCGACCAGGCGACGCACGGTGTCCTCGCTAAAGGTGATGCCCGTGGGGTTGGAATACTTGGGCACGCACCAGATGCCCTTGATGGAATCGTCGGCGGCAACGAGGCGCTCGATTTCGTCCATATCGGGGCCGTTGTCGGTCATCGCGACGGGAACGTTCTCGATGCCCAAGTCGGCGGTGATGCCAAAGTGGCGATCGTAGCCGGGAACCGGGCACAGGAACTTGACCTTCTTGCCGTCGTGCGCTGCCTCGTAAGCCTCCCAGGGCTCGCTGCCGCACGAGCCACAGCGCCAGAACATGCCGGCGATGTCGTGCTCGATCAGCAGGCTCGACGAGCCCAGCACGAGTGTCTGCTCAGCGGGGCAGCCCAGGAACTCCCCCGCCAGCTTGCGTGCCGAGGGAATGCCCTCAAAGCAGCCGTAGTTGGAACAATCGACGTTGCCGTCGTGCAGATCGGCATCGGCATTGAGGATATCGAGCATGGGTCGAGAGATGTCCACCTGGGAGGGCGACGGCTTGCCGCGGGCCATATCGAGCGCCAGGCCCTTGGCCTTGACCTCGGCGACCTCGGCTTTGAGCACCTCGATGGCGGCATCGAGTTCGGTGGTTTCCATCTTCTGGTAGATCGTCTGCATGGGTGCGACCTTTCGCGAAGCGGTACGTTGCAGTTCGTCTAAGTATAGACCGCCACCGCCGCAAGGGTATGAAGCCGTGATAGATTAAGTCCATCGCAATAAATTACGAAACGCCGCGCATGCCGGCGTGGGGCGCCCAAGGAGGCACTATGGAGTACGGATCGTTCCAGGCCGAGGAATTCGGCGACCTGCAGCGCCTGGTCGACGGGCTGTTTTATGACCGCCACGCCATCGACCGCCTGGATCTCATCGTACAGGCCGAAATCTTGGACCTGGCACCCGATCTCATGGAAATCGTCAACCTGCTACCGCCCGGCTATTACGACCGCCAGTCACTTTGCGACCAGCTCAACTCCGCCTTGGCCGCCCACGGCTGGGGCGCCATCTACGGCACCGTGGAATAAGCCTCGAGGCCGGCGATTTGGCCCGTTTCCCGACCTTGGCGAGGCTTGTTTTAGGGCTTGTGGCCAAAAAAGGGCAAATATGAGTACTGTTACCCTTTTAGTAGCAGCGATTCTTGGTCGAAATCGGCAAAACTCGACTTGAAACTCCCCAATCACCGTCAGCTAGCGCCAAATTGGAAGTCGATGGTCACTCATTAACGTACAGTTCTTATAACTTTGTTCATTATTTTCCGCACCTAAAATGAAACGCCGTTTGTGACAGTACTCACAAACGGCGTTTTTTGACCACTGGCGTGTCTGGCAGGCGGCAAGCACCACCCGAATCCGCATTTTGAACGCGCCCGAATCGGTTCTGGAGCCGGTTTTCGCGCTCTTACTCGTCCTTGGGCGCGGGGTGTTTGCAGATCACACTCATGTAGATCATGCCAAGTACGGCCGCGGTGACAGAGCCGGCAAGAATAGCGGCCTTGGCGGCCAGAACCTCAAACTGGGCCGTCGGGAAGGCAAGGCCGCTGATGAGGATCGACATGGTAAAGCCGATACCGCCCAGAATGCCCACACCGGCAATCATGTGCCAGTTGACATTGCGCGGCAGCTCGGAGATCTTGAGCTTAACCAGGGCAAACGTCATGCCAAAGATACCGATCGGCTTGCCCAGCAGCATGCCAAAGTACACGCCGAGCGTCACCGGGTCGGTGAGTAGCGTGCTCATGTCCACGCCCACTAGGCGAACCTGTGCGTTCACGAACGCAAAGATCGGCAGAATCACAAAGTTGACCGGCGTGGAGATCAGACGCTCCATGCGGATGAGCGGCGGGGTCACGCGGTGCATGACGCGCTCGACCTTGGTAGTCGAGACGGTAAAGTCATGCTGGCCCAGGATGTGTGCCTCGTCATCGTAGCGGTCATCGAGCAGCGGCAGGCACTCCCCCAACCAATCGGTAAGGCTGTCGAGCTTAACACCGCACTTGGCCGGGATGGTAAAGGCCAAGATGACGCCAGCAAGCGTGGCATGTACGCCGCTCTTGAACATGCAGAACCACAACAGCAGGCCCAGTACCGAATACGGGGCAAGGCGGTAATGCTGCGTCTTGTTGAGCCACACGAGCGCGCAGGTCACAAGCGCGGCGGCGCCCAACCAAAACGGATTGGGGCTCTGACCGTAGAAGATGGCGATGGCGGCGATGGAAATGAGGTCGTCGGCGATGGCGAGCGTCGAGAAGAACACGCGTACGCCGTTGGGCACGCGATTGCCCAAAAGCGACAGCACGCCCAGCGCAAAGGCAATATCGGTTGCCATGGGAATGGCCCAGCCGTTGTGCGCGCCGGCATGGTTAAAGATCAGATAGATGCAGGCGGGAACGACGACGCCGCCCACGGCCGCCAGCATGGGAAGCATAGCCTGGCGCGGGTTTTTGAGCTCGCCGACCGTCATCTCGTACTTAAGCTCAATGCCCACCAGCAAAAAGAAAATCGCCATGAGGAAGTCGTTGACGAAAAGCTCGACGGTGAGGCCAGCCGTCAAATGCCCCAGACCCACATACAGCGGGGTCTCCAAAAAGTGATGGATGGCCTCGTAGGCATCGGTATTGGCGCAAATGACGGCGGCGATGGCGGCGAAGACCATGACGGCGGCGGAAATCGTGCCGTTCTCGGCGATGCGCTCCCAAATGTCATGGCGCTCAAAACGCTTGCGCTCACGAACGTTAAACAGCTGCTCGGGTGCTGCCATGGGCGGCTCCTTTCACGGGAAAGCTCCCGTCTTAAAAAAGCACGGCCCGCCCAAGTGGCGGCGCCGCGCTCTAACGTATTACGCTTGCATCTAGCCTACCCTGCACGACAAGCACGCAGGCGTGGCCGAAAAGCGGAACCACAGGTTGAACATTATTTGCTCAACGGCACGGGCACGCCTGTCCAAGAGACGACGCGGCGCCGTGCACAAAAAACGACCGGAGCGCGGGGCGTCCGCGATCCGGTCGTGGCGTTTGGTCAACTAAACCTAGCAGGCGGCCATGATGGGGGCAGCAACCTGCTTCTTACGGGAGAGGACGCCCGGCATCCAGACGCCGTCGTGCTCGTCGGCAATGCCCAGGCCCTTCTGAGCAGCCTCGGTCTCGCCCTCGAGCAGGACCTGCGAGCCCTCCTCCATGATGTCGGTGATGCACAGGACGATGCCGTCGGCACCCTTCTCGGCGGCGTAGGCGCGCATGGCCTCGCGAATCTCGTCGATCATGCCAAGCGCACGGCTCTTGTCGACAGTCTCGTACTGGCCGATGAGCAGCTTCTTGCCGGCAGGCTCGAACATCTTGATGTCGTTGCCGACCATCTCGGCTGCGGTGAAGGAGCCAGACGGACGGGTGAGGAAGACCTCCATGCCAAACTTGACCGGGTCGACGCCCACCCGCTCGCCGAGCTTGGCGGCGACGGCGCGGTCGACATCGGTGGTGGTGGGGCTCTTGAGCATGAGCGTGTCGGTCATCATGGCCGAGAGCAGCAGCTTGGCCTGGACGTCGGAAAGCTCAACGCCGAGCACGCCGGCGAGCTTGGTGACGATGGTGCAGCTGGAGCCCCAGGGCAGGCAGATGTAGTGCAGCGGGCCGGCGGTCTCGAAGTCGCCGATGCGGTGATGATCGACAACGCCAAAGACCGTGGCGTCCTTAAGGCCGGCGACGGACTGGGCAGACTCGTTGTGGTCGGTGAGGACGACGAGCTGACCGGCCTCGACGGACTCGATCACGCGGGGCTCGGCGATGCCGGCGTCGGCGAGCAGCTTGGCGGACTCGGCCGGAAGCTGACCAAGGGCGCAGGCCTCGTAGGTGTTGCCGGCATACTCAACCTGGTTGAGCAGCTGGGACAGGACGACGGCGCTCATGATGGCGTCGTTATCGGGGTTCTGGTGACCAAAGACAAGAACGTTTGCCATGGATATCCTCCACTTGATATGTGTACTTGGACGTAGCTATGGTAGCACGCCGATGCCGAGCCTTCTGAGACGGAAGGGCCACGGCATATTTTGGGGCGCAGGCACGGGGGCCAAGGCTGTCCCTTTTGCACCATGTTGGTGCAATGTAACCTGTCCCCCTTGCACCAGCTATTTACCGGCAGCGCGCAGGGCTACGTAGGCGGCACCGATGATGCCGGCGTCGTTTCCGAGCGAAGCGACCTTAATGGGCGTCTCGCGCGAGGCGGAAAGCGCGTACTGCTTAAAGTGCTCGCGAACCTTGTCGAGGTAGACATCGGCCGAGGCGGAGGCGCCGCCGCCGATGAGGAACATCTCGGGATCAACCACGTTGGCAATAAGCGCCAGTGCGCGGCCGAGATAGTCGGCCATGGTATCGGCCGCGGCCAGCGCGAGCTTGTCGCCCTCGCGACAAGCCTGGAACACGTCCTTGGAATCGGAGGGGCCGGTCAGCTCGATGGGCTCGACGCCCGCCTTCTTGCACTCGGCAAGGTAGTTGCTCACCACGCCGGTGGCGCTGGAATACTGCTCCAGGTGGCCATGGCCGCCGCAGCCGCAGGTGCGCTCCTCGGCCGGGTTCAGGCACATGTGGCCAATCTCGCCGCCAGCACCCACAACGCCCGATACCACGTCGCCGTTAACGATAACGCCGCCGCCCACGCCGGTACCAATGGTGACCATCACCACGTTCTGTACGCCCTTGGCAGAGCCGAGCCAGGCCTCGCCCATAGCAGCAGCGTTGGCGTCGTTCTCGTACTTAACGACCGCGTCGGGGCAGTGCTCCTGGATGGCGATCTTGAGCTCGGGCAGGTTGATGGCGATGTTCGCCTTGACCTTGGCATCGCCCGATGCCGGGATGGGGCACGGAACGGCCAGGCCAATGCCCGACACAAAGGCACGCGGAATCTGGGCCTTGGCGACCACCTGGTCGATAGCCTCGGTCACCGCGGCAAAGCCCGCAGCGTCAACGATGGGAGGCGTGGGCACGCTAGCCTTGGCAAGCAGGTTTCCGTCCTCATCGAACAGACCCTCCTTGACCGAGGTGCCGCCGACGTCGATGCCGATGTAATACTGCTTAGGTTCCATGGGAGCCCGCCTTTCTCGTTTAAACATTGCCTGTATGGTACCGCTCCCAAGGCAAAAACCTACCAAAAAGGGACAGGTTTGTTTTGGCAGGTTTTATCTGGGGTAACGCAATTGGCTGCCCAACAGGCCGCGCAAGACCATCCCCAAAAATAAAGGCGCCGGGAGGCGGAGGCTCCCGGCGCCCGTCAAAGGGACTATGTTGTCTGTTGGACCGCACGGTCCGTCGCGGCGATAACGCCGACTAGGCCTGAAGTGCCTGCAGCTGCTTGTGAACCTCGATGAGCTCCGTCGCCATGACGCGCATGGTCTCGGTGCCGGCCATCTGGTCCTCGGCATGCAGCAAAATCAACGGGGCCTCGCCGTTACGTTCGCCGTTGGCCTCCTTCTTCAGAAGCCCCATGTGAACATCGTGGCCACCGTTATAGGCCTCGTCGCCCTGCTTGATAAGCTCCTCGGCGGCGTCAAAATCGCCCTCCTTGGCCTTTTGCACGGCATTGATGTACATGCTCTTGGCGGTACCGACGTAGCTGATGATCTCAAAGCAGGTCATCTGCAGTTCGTTCATATCCTCCATGCAGAGCACCTAGCCCATCACGCTGACGCAGTGGTCGATGATGCCGGCAGCGTTCATGCGGCCGTAGTCGACCATGTTGATAACCTCGACCGGGAAGCGGCCGGCGGCCTCCTTCTCAAAATCGCCCTTGGTGTAGCCGATCTGCGGACCAAGCAGCAACATGTCGCACTCGTCCAGGTGATCGTGGGCCTCGTTCATGGGACGAGCCTCGACCTCAATATCCAGACCACGGTTTGCAACCTCGGTCTGCATCTTCTGGACCAGCAGGCTCGTGGACATGCCGGCATTGCAGCAGAGCATGATCTTCTTCATGGTTTCCTCCTTATAACTGCGCGGCGCGCAGACGACAACTGGTTGTATTCCTTGCGGCTATTGTGCCCGCTCCCCTGTATCTTTACGCAAGGGAGAGAGCCGCGGGCACCGGCACCGCGTACCGGCGCCCGCAAAGGTGAAAGGGACGAACGTTAGGCGTTCTACTCGGCGAGAGCCTCCTGCTTGGCGATTGCCTTCTCGGAAATCTTCATAAAGGGCAGGTAGACGGCCATGCCAATGACAATCTCGAGAGCCTGCCACACGCCGGCGCGCCAGTCAAAGCCCGTAGCGAGCAGGGCATTGATGACGGGAGGCATGGTCCAGGGCACCTGGGCGATGCAGGGGCTGATGATGCCTGCGCAGGTAAGGCCATAGGTGATGCCGATGAACAGATCGGGAAGAAGGACGAACGGGATCATGAGCGGCAGGTTGTACACGATGGGGTAACCGTAGATAACCGGCTCGTTGATGTTGAACAGACCAGGCAGGATAGCCATCTTGGAAACGGTCTCGGAAGCCTTGTTCTTGGAGAACAGGAGCGTGTCGAGCAGAAGCATGAGGGTGCAGCCCGAGCCGCCGATGAGGGCGAAGCTGTTAACGATCTGCATGTTCATGTAGTGATCGGGCTGGATGGTGCCACCGGCGGCAAAGGTAGCCATGTTGTCGACGATGAGCATGGTCAGGATCGGCTCGACGGTAGCGCCAGAGATGGTGGACTGGTGAATACCGACGCAGAACAGCAGGTTAGCAAGGGTGTAGATGAGGATAACAGCCCACGGACCGGCGTTCATGATGCTCTTGAGCGGGTTGGAGATGCACGTGGAGATGATGGTGCACAGATCGGTGCCGGCGCACACGGCGAGCAGGGCTGCGGCAAGAGCGAAGATCGCGAGGTTGAGCAGCATCGGGATCATGACGTTGAAGGAGTTGGAGACCGCGGGAGGCACGCCCTCGCCCAGCTTAACCTTGAGCTTCTCGACGCCAGAAATCTTGATGAAGAGCGAGACGGAAAGCAGGGCGATGATAATAGCCGAGAACAGACCGTTGGTGCCGGTGTTGGCAGTCGAAAGGGCGCCCGTGACCTCGGCGGAGGTGATCTTGTCGGTGAGCAGCGGGCTCGTGGCGGCAAGCGAGGCGGTGATCTGCTGCGGCATCATGATGACGAAAGCAGAGATAGCGACGACCACGCAAGCGAGCGGGTTATCGAAACGCTTGTTCTTAGCGAGGCTGTAGCCAATCAATCCGGCCAAGATAATGGCAGAGACGTTGAGGGTGCCCAGCGTAATTGCCGAACCCCACGTCTGAAGGTTGGCAAGGCCCGCCGCATCGAGCGGGAACAGAGGGAACACGACGTTGTTAATAAGAACCGCGATACCCGCAAGGATATAGAGCGGCGTGATGGTCGCGAAGGCGTCACGCAGGGAACGCAGGTGAACCTGGTTTCCCACCTTCGCAGAGACCTCGGCAAACTTGTCGAGGAAGCTCTTTCCGTTGTCACTGGCCATGATTGCTCCTAACTTTCAAATCCGGCCTTTTCCTATGCGCACGGTGGTCTGTCGCCCTCTGCCACCAGATGTGCCATGTGTTGCGCGCAGCGGCGCGCGGTCTGGGCGTTCGCCCGTTCGCTAATCAACCACGTGAGTCGTGGCGACCTGCTTGAGCCAAGCTGCCGACTTCTTAAGGCGGCGCTTGTAGCCGTCCATAAGGTCGACCTCGACAAAACCGTAACGGTTCTTAAAGGCATTCGCCCAAGACCAGTTATCGATGACGGCCCAATAATGGTATCCACGGCACTTGGCGCCCTCGGCAATTGCCTTGGCAACCCACTCCAGGTGCTGGCGTACAAAGTCGACGCGGTAGTCATCCTGGATGGTTCCTTCGGCGTCTCGGTTCTTGTATTCGTCCATGATGCCGATGCCGTTCTCGGAAACGAACCACTCAAGATCGGGGTAGTTCTTAGCGCAGTCCATGCCAAAGTCGTAGAGGCCCTGCGGGTAGATCTCCCAGCCGCGGCTCTCGTTCATAACGGCGTCGGGCCACACGTACTCGTCGGCAAAGTGCGGCAGACCGTACTGGTCGATCTTGCTCGCCGGCGCCTGAACGCGCGTGGGGTGGTAGTAGTTGCAACCGAGCCAGTCGACAACACCCTGCTTAAGAATCTCTTGGTCGCCGGCACGGAACGGAAGCTTAACGCCGCCCTCGGCCAGGCTGTCGAGCACGTCGGCGGGAAGCTCGCCCTTGGTAATGAGGTCGAGCCACCAGCGGTTGTTGATGCCGCTGGTCATACGCACGGCCTCGAGGTCCGCCTCGCTGGGGTTCTCCTTGGTGTAGACCGGGGTAAAGCAGTTGATCATGCCGATCTTGGCATCGCTGCGAACGGCGCCCTCGTCATAGGCGCGACGGTAGTTGGCCACGGCCAGCGCGTGCGCCAGCGAGATGTGATACTGCACGGTGCGAGCGCGGCTAAAGTCGTGGAGCTGCGGGAACCACACGCCCTCCTGATAGCGCTGCTCGGGCTCGACGATGGGCTCGTTAAAGGTGAACCAGTACTTGATCTCCTGGCCAAACTCGTGGAAGGCGACGTCGGCGTAATGTGCGTAAGCCTCGACAACCTCACGGCTCTCCCAGCCGCCACGGTTAAAAAGGTAGGTGGGCATGTCAAAGTGGTACAAGTTGACAAACGGCTCCAGGCCGGCTTCGCGAGAGGCGCGGAACAACTCGTGATACCACGCGGCGCCTTCCTCGTTGAGGTTGCCGTCGGCATCGAGCAGACGGCTCCACTGGATGGAAGTGCGATAGGTATCCAGGCCCAAGTCCTTCAAAATGCGAAGGTCTTCCTGGTACTTGGCCATAAAGTCATTGCCGGCGTAAGAGCCAACGCAGTTGTAGAACGAGCCCAGATCCTGGATGGACCAGGTGTCCCACAGGTTCTCGAGCTTGCCGCCCTGGTTCCACTGACCCTCAGTCTGCGGGCCGGACATAGCAGCGCCAAAGAAGAAGTCGTTGGGCAGCTGATACTGTGCCATCAAAGTCCTCGCTTTCGTGTTCTAGAGCTTCCGGTTGGAGACGGGTTTGCTTTGGCAGGTTATCCGGCGCGGGCGCGCACCGGTCATACCGATATCCAACCCGCCAAAACAAAACCGTCCCCAAACGGTCGATCCTGTTCTGCGGAAAGATTCCGTTCGTTGCTTAAACTATAGCGCTCTAATTCTAAAAGTAAAGCGTCTTTTTCTTTTTTCTTTCTCGAGCTTCTTAGATAAAGGTTATATGGGTGCCTTGTTAAGGGTTATACTTACTTGCGTATTGATATATGTCGGAAAGGAGGTTCAATGATTCCCAAATACGAGGCGATAGCTGCAGATATTCGTCGAAGCATCGAGGATGGCACTCTTAAACCGGGCGACAAGCTTCCCACCGTCGTTGAGTTCTGCGAGCTCTATAGCGTTTCCAAAATCACCGTCAAACGAGCTATCGAGCAAATCACCGAGGAAGGTCTTATTACCAGCCGACGCGGATCGGGTACCTACGTTAAGGACACGGCGGGACTTCCCGGTCAGGCGTTTTTCCAGGGCAAAAACGACCGTGCCCAGGGCTTTTCGTATGAGCACCGCGGGGAGAAGGTGACCTCGGTGGTCTACGATTTCTCGATTGTTAATCCACCAGCGGACATCGCAGCCCAGCTGGGAATTGCCGAGGATGACTTTGCCTATCACATCGTGCGCGTGCGTCAGGCCGATGAGAAGCCCATCGTTATCGAGTACACCTACATGCCCCTCGAGCTGATTCCAGGCCTTAAAAAGAAGGACCTGTACGGATCGGTCTACCACTTCATCCGCGAGCAATGTGGGCTGAAGATTTCGAGCTTCCACCGTACCATTCGCGCCGTGGCAGCAACCGAGGAAGAAGCCGAGCGCTTGGACACCAAGCCTGGCTCTCCCCTGCTCGAGCTCACCCAGATTGGCTTTTTGGACAGCGGCGCCGCCTTTGAGTATTCGGTCTCGCGCAACGTTGGCGACCGCTTTGAGTTGCACAACGTAACGTTGGCATAGGTTTTTGTAGTCATCCGGGCGCTCGCTTTGAGCTGTTTTGTGCAGCGCCCGCGCAACACAATGGGGGTATGAACATGTCCGATTTGATTAAGCTGACGCCGATCTTCCACGAGAAGATCTGGGGCGGTCGCCAGCTCGAAACCGTATTTGGCTACGACATTCCCGATGGCCCCATCGGTGAGTGCTGGGCCATCTCGGCCCACCCCAACGGCGACTGCCAGATTGCGGAGGGCCCGTATGCCGGCCACACGCTGTCGTGGCTGTGGGCCGAGCATCGCGAGCTCTTTGGCAACTGCGAGGGCAAGGAGTTCCCGCTGCTCATTAAGATTCTGGACGCCAAGGACGACCTTTCGATCCAGATTCATCCCAACGACGAGTACGCTGCCGAGCACGAGAACGGTAGCCTGGGCAAAACCGAGTGTTGGTATGTGCTGGACTGCGAGCCCGACGCCACGATCATCGTCGGCCAGCGTGCCAAGGACCGCGCCGAGGCCGCACAAATGATCGAGGAAGGACGTTGGGACGACATGCTCAACGTGTTGCCGATTCACAAGGGCGACTTTTTCCAGATTGATTCCGGTACCGTGCACGCCATCAAGACCGGCACGCTCATTTTGGAGACGCAGCAGTCGAGCGACGTGACGTATCGTCTGTACGACTACGACCGTCCCGGCACCGACGGCAACCTGCGCCCGCTGCACATTGAGCAGAGCCTCGACTGCATCGACTTTGATGCCCAGGCTCCGACCGACGGCACGGTGACCGCGCCCGAGGTGAACGGCGTGACCGAGCTCGAGTCTAACTCCTGCTACACCGTCGATCGTGTGCGCGTCGACGGCAGCAAAACCCTCGACCAGCGCTGGCCCTTCATGTGTCTGTCGGTCATCGACGGCGAAGGCACCGTCTGCGGCGACCCCGTCCACAAGGGAAGCCACCTGCTGGCCCCGAGCACCGTCAGCTCCATCGACCTCGAAGGCAAGATGGAACTGATCATCAGCCACCTGTAGGCCACCGGTCCCCAAGCGCTCGCCGGGACGGGGCGCGGGGTTTGGTCGCCTGCTCGGACAGTCCTGCTCGCACGGAGAGCACATTAAGTGCTCTCCGGCTCGTGCGGAACCCGCGATCGACCAAACCCCGCGTCCCGTCCCGGCGAGCCTCTGACTAGTTACGACAATCAAAAAGCAACAAGGGGCTCCCCCGCTCATCAAACGGGAGAGCCCCTCACCATACATAACGAATCAAGGTGCCTATAGGTAGACCTTTTCGAGAAACGATAATGTGTCCTGAAGACGCGCTCTCTCTTTACGATCGGTCTGCCGATTTACATAAGAAGAAAAGTCCGCAAAGAAGTCTCCGGCGTCAGCCCTCATTTGCTCTATTAGCTCCAAGCGAGCCGAAGGCGGCAACAAACCCGCAAGTCGAACAATATCCGAGCGATGCTTTCGTCGATCTTTATCGTTGCAATGGCGCCCTTCTTCATAGCTCCTATTGATATCAATGTGTGCACGCATCTTGAGGGGAATGATATGGAGCGCATCGAGCAACGTAATGCCCTCTACGTTCGTTGCGTTGTCGCGAATAAATTCGTAGTAGCCATCGTCGAGAATAATTGCCGAAAGACTTGATACGGCCCCGTCAAAGGAAAGAGGTGCCACTTCGCTCGTTTCATCTTCGAGCACAAAATCAGGATGTCGGGCGAATAGCTCAATTTGGCCGGGATAGTCTAGGACTTGCCTTGATCCTTCGGGCAAACAGAACCGATAGTAAGTGCACTTTCCATCGCCGACCTTCCCAGTCTCATATCCGACAGCTTTGATAAATGCCCACAATGCAGTGGCGAATTCAACGCCTTCCCCATCAACAATTACGACGATATCCAAGTCTTCAGTAGCTCTAAACGAATCGCCCTCATTGTCAAATAGAACGCTGCAGGCCCCTCCACCAATAAGGACGTAACCGCCTTTACAGCCGCTCATGGCATCGGCAAATCGCTCTATTCCCCTCACTTTTGACATATCGTCCTCCTGAGCTGTTCGACCGCGTCGAGCAGACGATCTTCTTTGTAATCTGCTTTTGCGCAAGCAACGTATAAGGAAAACGGGTCGACACACTGCAAACCCGTCGCGTCAAAACTAATATCGGACGGCGCGTCCACGGGATACGACCAGACCTCAATCACAACTGCCGCCGGTTCGTACCACTGAGCCTCCAGCCATCTGTCGCCCATATGCTCTTTCAAGGCCTCTAGCTGATATTTTTCGAGAGCAATGGTTGGAGCAGAGTCTTCATGGGCAAGGTCGGACATATAGCTAAGGGCAGACACACCGGAAAGCAGCGCATCAACGGCACGTAGCTCTGTTCTCTCGATAACCTTCTTGAGCCGGATTCGCTCTAAAACTGGCGTGCGAAGATAGTCCTCAAACCCATCTAGCAACGTCTCGGTCGACAGCCCGGCGTCGCACAATATACGCTTTTTGCCGTCCCGCATAATCAACCCAGGAGCTATAGCGGCGATTTCCGAAAGATAGCCGCTGACGCTTGCCGCGCTTTTGCCACACAGACGCGCTAGGTCGCCGGCGGAGCAGTCAACCCATCGTCCCGCAATGAGATTTAGGACGATTCGTTGAGATTGGGGCGAAAGCGGAGCAGCGGGAGAAGCACCCAGCACCTCATCGGAAATAACGGCTCCGATAAACGGCAGGAACGCATTTCGCTCATCTCGGATATATGCGATTCCCTCCGAAGAAAGCGCGCGCATAAAACCTAAATCCATAGCATCCCAGCAAATTACCACCGGGTGAACATCTAACTTGCGCACCGCACTGACGAGATTTCGCGCCGAAATGACACTGGGCGGTTCCTTTGGTTCCGCAACAATAAAACGGCCCTGTTTAGACATGCCGAGCCGTGCCAAGCGAAGCGAATACCGCTCAAGATACATGCGAGGAATCTGCATCTCAACTGGCTCCGGGTCGATAGCGAGCTCTAAAGAGAAGAGTCTTTTTGGGAGGCAGTTTATCAGCATGTACAATCACCGTTTTCATTTCGGTTACATTTTAGCGTCTATCTGAAATTATACTGAATCGTATAAAATCATCAATCATCAAAGCCAAGCGCACCATTCAAAA
>USKL01000011.1 GCA_900555225.1 uncultured Collinsella sp. | reverse complement strand
AAGCAGACACACATTTTGTCCTATAAGCCACAAACGCAAAAAGGGGCACACGACCATCGCAACGGTCGTGCGCCCCTTTTTCTAGCGAACCTTGATGCCGGATTTCTTTTTGGCATCCTTGATGCGATAGAGCTCCGCATCGGCAGCGCGCAGAAGCTCTTGCCACGTGTTAATCCCATCGCCGTAGCGCGCGTAGCCGATAGACATTCGAAGCGAGTAGGGTGTCTCGGCGCGCGAGAGCTCGTTATTGATCGCCGAACACAGGTGGATAATGTCGTGCTCCGTCACCCCCTTCTGCAGTACGACGAACTCATCACCGCCATAGCGCGCAATAAAGCCGCCGGACGGCGAACAGACGTCCTTGAGTACTGCGGAAACAACCTGAAGAGCATGATCACCCTCCACATGTCCATAGCGATCGTTAATCTGCTTAAAGCCGTCAGCGTCCATCATGAGAAGATACACATCGTCCGTATGACCAACATTTGAGAAGAGCGACAGCATATAGGTCTCAAAACGGTTGCGATTGTTGAGGCCAGTCAACGGGTCGGTCGAGATGAGCTGCTCCTGGCAGATGATATAGAGCAGCAACATGCTAATCATTATGCCGACACAAAGGCCAGGCACCGAGTATACGATCTGAAAGGTACCGCCCACCAGGGCCGGAATGGCGAAAAATGCTAAGGTTCGATAGATAGCCTTCGTCTGCAGGCTCTCGACCCTGCGAGATTGCACAAACGCATGCAGGGACGTATGTATAACGTAACAGTAGCTGACAATGGGCTGGATCATATAGGCAAAGCCGCGACGATACACGCCCTGCGAATCGATATAGAACAGGGCGTGCGTCCAGTAACTGGTAAAAGCCAGCACGACCACCAGAGCCGTAGGCAACGTTACAAGCACCACCCTATAGCGCGAGGTCACAAGGTGAGAACCCTGCATCGTCTCGGAATAGATAAACCAAATGAGACACGCGATGGCGAAGAGCGAAAACGAAACCGCGTTGGAAATCCAGTTGGCTGCAATGCCCAACGTGCCGTCCACACCATCCGAAAGCGTCCAGATCATATCGAAGAAAATGTAGGCAGCAGACGTGTAGCCCAGCATGCTAAACAAAAGCTGCTGGGTGCTCGAGAACAGGGAGCGACGGCTTCGTACGGCAAGCCCGATAAGAACAATCATGCATAGCAGGAATATCTCAATCTTGAGTGCCTTAACCACTAGACGCCCTCCCTTCAATATCCAAGTGGTCAGAATCGCCCGATTCGTGTCTGGGCAATAAACGCCCCTTTCTCCGCAGGGGTAAGGGGAATAATAGCAGAGCGCCCGAACGTCACTGCAAGACAGCTCTCGTTCGGGCGCTCAAACGGCGCGAGTTGCACGCCGGAATCATTGATGGGTATCGATTGCTACTCGCCATCGATGTCGGCCGCGACAGCCTCCTCGATGGCCTCGACACCGGCAGGCGACAGGTCTTCCTTGCTCTGGCAGAACTTCTTATCGACCCAGCCGGTCAGAATCGGGGCCATGATTGCCGTGATGATAACGGCAGTGGCGATCTGGGCGTACGCGGTGGGTGCAAGCTCGGCGTAGCGCGGCGCGACCTCGGCGAGAGCAACCGGCGTGGTCATAGCCGTGCCGGCGATGGTGGAGCAAGCCACGGCAGCCTTGCCGTTACCACCGCACAGGCGCTCGAACGCAAAGGTGATGGGACCGACGACAAACAGCGTGACAAGGCCCAGCAAGATGCCGGAAATACCGCCGGCGATGAAGCTCGAAAGGCTCATGGACGCACCGAGCTGAAAACCAATTACAGCGATCGCGGGATTGGCGCCGGGAACCAGCAGGTTCTTGATAAACGGGAACAGGTTGCCCAGAACCATGCCGATAACGAGCGGCAAAATGGAGCCGATGATAGTACCGACAGGGATGTTGGCAAGACCCGAAACACCAAGGATGATCATCGTGACGGCGGGGCCGGCCGTAAAGAACAGGATACCGACGGCGCCCTGCTCGGACTCATCGCCGAACTCGCCCATGATGCCCGTATAGAGCGCCATGTTGCAAAACGTAATGCCGCCGATGATAGACACGGAGCTCAGACCCAGGAAGTTGTCGTTAAAGAAATATGCCACGCCTAGGCCGAGAGCCGCTGCGACGACCAGCTTGGGAATCAGCACGACGATACCGGTCTTGATGGCGCCCGGCGTGGACTTAAAGCTGATGCCGGCGCCCACGAACAGCAGGATCGCGGCGACGATGGTATTGGAGCCACCGCGGCAGGCAGCCGTAAAGAAGCCGCCGATCTCAAAAACCTGCGGGCAGAAGGTGTTGAGCAAAAGACCGACGATCATCGGATAGATCATGATGTCGCCCGGGATGCGCGGAACCTTGAATTTCTTTTGCTCGTTGGCAGTCGCTTCCTGTGCCATGAAACCCCCATTTCCGCTGACGCGGAACAAAAGCCCACGTCATGCTTTGCTACAGTAAAGTTTGACCATGGTACCAGAAGAAATAGACCAGCTCGGTGAAAAATTCGACAAGTTGGGATGGAACGAGATTCGGCGCCCGCGACGCCACCCCTATATAAGGCTCAAGACAATATAGAGTACGATGCCCGAGACGCAGCACCACAGCATCGATTTTGTCTTGACCGCCACGACCACGACGCCGACGGCCGCAATCCAGGGAACCAAGGCAGGCCAGAGTCCCGCGTCGAACGCGCCGGGGCTCACCAAGTCGTTGGCGACCAGCGCGGCAAAGGCAGCGGGCGGGATATAGCCCAGGGCCTCGGTAATGCGGGGCGACAGGGTCCGCCCGCGCAAGGCGAACGCCGGCGCGATGCGAAAGAACGCGATAGCAGCCCACGACGACAGCCACAGAACCAAGAACTCGTTAACGGGCATCGCGGGCACCTCTTCCGTCAAATACAGCATCGCACGCCAACGCAATGGCAATGCCGGCCACGACGCTTGCCGGCACGGCAATATTCGTGAGGCCCAAGAACTTGCATACGGCGACGGACACCGCGCCCGAAACCGCCGCGACAACGTTGCCGCGCGACAGCCGCTGCGAAAAGAGCAGGCAGATAAAGAGCGAGGTGCAGACAAAGGCTGCAATGGCGGTGGGAACATCGACAACGGCGCCGACGATGGTGCCCATCGTACACGAAACGCCCCATGTTGCGATGAGGATCACGTTGAGCACAAAGGACTCGCGCGGGCCCCAATCCTCCCCTTCAACCAACTTGGCAAGCGAGATGCCATATGCCTCCTCGGTAAGTGTCGCGGCAACAGCCAGCGTCTGACGCTTCGAGGCACCCGTCAGATGCGGCGCGATCGATGCCGAGTAAAGCGCAAAACGCGAGGAGATGGCGGCAACGCTCGCGATAATCGAAGGTGCCGGCACGTCCGCCAGCCAAAGATTGCAGATCATAAACTGGCCGCTGCCCGTCACAAACGTGCTGCTCAGGGCAAAGACCATCCAGGGCTCCATTCCCGTCTGCCCCATGATCATTCCGCACGGCGCGCCTATTGCAACATAGGTAAGCATCACCGGCCAGACGGTTCTAACGATTTTGAACACCATACGCTTCTCATCCTGACAAGGTCTCCGAGCCGCATGTAGCGATACGGCAGAATCATCATCCGACAGCAACCGAGTTCACCTACAATTGCCACCGGATCGAAAGACACAACTTTTTAGGAAGTCATTATGACAGCTATCGATCGAGACCGGGCGCGCGCGGCCTTCAAAAGCTACACCGATGCCTACGACGCCACCAACCAACGCATCGCGCTCAAAATCGAGCATACGTACCACGTGGCCGAGGCATGCGATGCCGTAGCGCGCGAGCAGGGCTGGTCGTCAGAAGATATTGACCTGGCATGGCTTTGCGGCCTGCTACACGATATGGGCCGCTTTGAGCAGCTGCGACGCTGGGACACCTTTAAGGACGCCGAGAGCATGAGCCATGCGGCGCTGGGCATCGAGGTCCTCTTTGGCGAGAATCCCGCCGATGCACCCGCCGTAACGAGCATCCGCGACTTTATCGATGACCCGGCAGAAGATGGGCTCATCCGAGCGAGCATTGCCTATCACAGCGATTTCCGTCTACCCGCGCAGCTCGACGAGCGCACGCGGAGCTTCTGCGATATCGTGCGCGATGGCGACAAGATCGACATTATGCGCGCCATCGCCGACAGCACTGTCGACACTATCCTCAAGGTGGACGAGAAGACGTTTCTCGGCAGCCGTTTCTCGTCGCCGACACTTGCCGCCTTTGACGAGCACCGCTGCGTCGCACGCGATGAACGCGACGAGCCCGCAGACTACCTGGTGGGACTCATCTGCTTTATGTTTGAGCTCGTCTATCCAGCGAGCCGCGCGCTGGCGCGCGAGCAGGGCGATATCTACCGCCTGCTCGACGCGCCTTTTGGCATCACGCGGCCCTTTACCGACCCCGCCACGCAGGCAACTTGGAGCCGCCTTAAGGACGAGATGCGCGACTGGCTGGCGCGCGCCTAGCGCTCAAGCTGAGCCAGCAGCTCCTCGACGACCTCGACGGCATCGCCGACAACCTTGTACTGGGCAGTACCAAAAATGGGGGCATCCGGGTCCTCGTTGATGGCGATAATGCACTCAGCCCCACCGATGCCGGCAAGATGCTGGATGGCGCCCGAAACACCGATACTCACGAGAAGCTTGGGCGAAACCGATACGCCCGTCTGGCCAATCTGATGGCGATACTCCAACCAGCCGGCCTCCACGACAGGTCGCGTGCAGCCAAGCTCGGCTCCCAGAGCCTCGGCGAGCCTTCGCATCAGCGGCAGATTTTTCTTGGAACCAATGCCGCGACCCACCACGACCAGGCGCTCGGCATCGGCGATCGAAGCCTGCTGTCCCCACTCCTCGGCGGGAATCGAGATCTCGACACGAGCCTTAGCATCATCCGCAAGTGATATCTGGGTGATCGTGCCGGAGCGGCCGTAGTCAAAGTCGGGCGCCATAAAGATACCGGAGCGCACCGTTGCCATCTGCGGACGGTGGTTGGGGCAAATGATGGTGGCCATCAAGTTGCCGCCAAACGCCGGGCGCGTCTGCTGCAGTAGGCCCGACTCCGCATCCATCGAAAGCACGGTGCAGTCAGCCGTAAGGCCTGTCTGCAAACGCACGGCAACGCCGGGTGCCAGTTCGCGACCAAAAGCGGTCGCACCGTATAGGATGGCCTCGGGTTTGCGTTCGGCTACCAAATCGCAGATCAAGCGGGCGTAGACCTCCGCATCGTTTTGGCGCAGGCGCTCGTCGCGACAGGCCAGGACTTCGTCGGCGCCCGCGCAAACCAGATGCTCCAGGTCCCCGAGCGAGCCCTCAGGGCTCATGCCGACCAGTGCCACCAGACGGCAGCCGCGAGCATCGGCAAGCTCGCGCCCCTTGCCCATAAGCTCATAGGCAACGGGAGTCACCGTATCGCGCTCGTCGGTCTGCGCGAATACCCAAATGTCTCGATATGCATCGAGGTCCACCGCACCAGCAGCCTCGTCACGCTCGATCGAGATAGCGTTGACGGGGCAGGCGTCGACACACCCACCGCATAGGATGCAGCCGTCGGTTACATGGGCGCATCGGCTGGGTCGCTCGCCTTCCACTACGATGCCGCCCGAGGCACAGGCGCGAACGCAGCGACCGCAGCCGATACAGGCTTCGCTATCGATAATCAGTCCGCCCATCTATGCCATCCCCTCGATAATCTTGGCAAGCTTTGCCGCTTGCTCGGACGCCGTCCCCTCAACGGTCTCGCACGTTTGGTCACGGTCGGGCACAAACGAGCGCACGACCTGTGTCGGCGACCCGGCAAGGCCGCAACGCGCGGGGTCGGCGTTCACGTCGGCGGCACTGACCACGCGCACGTCCGCCTCCTCCGCCGCGCGAATACCGGCAATACTCGGCATACGCAACTGGCCAATCTCCTTGGCAGTCGTCATCGCGCACGGCATCTCAAGGTACACCGTCTCCTCGCCGGCATCGCATCCGTGAACGAGCGCCAGCGAGTCACACGTCGTAAAGCCCGCGCTTTGCACGCAGCTCACGTCGGTCACGCAGGGAATCTCAAAGGCACCGGCAAGCTCGGGACCAATCTGGGCCGTATCGCCATCCACCGCCATCTTGCCGCAGATGAGCAGGTCGAAGTCCTCGTCGAGCGCCTCGATGCCGCACTTGAGGGCGTAGGTGGTCGCCAGGGTATCGGCACCTGCAAAGGCGCGATCGGTCAGCAGCAGCGCGTCGTCGGCACCGCGGGCGATGCAGTCGCGCAGCAGCGACTCGGTCGCGGGGATGCCCATCGACACCACCGTTACGCGCACGTCCATGCCAAAGCCGATAAAGTCGTCTTTCAGCGCCAGCGCGCATTCCAAAGCGCTCGCATCAAAGGGATTAATGACCGCCTGCTTGCCATCGCGCACGATGGTATTGGTCTTGGGGTCCATCTTGACCTCGGTGCTGCCCGGCACGGCCTTGACGCACACCACCATATGGAAATCGCTCATCTTCACGCGCCCCCTTTCTGGACAAGCTCATCCAAGAGCTTCTCCGAAAACAGGTTGCCGCGACCCAGCTGCCCGTCGGGATCGAGCTGGAGCTTGAGCCGCGCCGACTCGACCATGGCCTCGTGACCGTACATCGTCTCTAAGAAGCCCGCCTTGATCTTGCCGACGCCGTGCTCGGCAGAAACGGCACCGCCCATAGCCGTTACCTCCGCAGCCCACTGGGCAAACAGCTCGCCACCGCGACGGTAGTCCTGCGCATCGCGCGGCAGGATGTTCACATGCAGATGGTTGTTACCGATGTGCCCCCAGGCAGCAGATTCAAGCCCGCTTTCGGCCAGTGTGCGGCGATAGAGGACCACGACATCGGCAAGGCGTGCATTGGGCACCGACATGTCCGAACCCAGTTTGGTGATGGTGGGATCCGTGCGGCGACGCTCGTCGATAAGCATATTGACGCTCTCGGGGACCGCATGGCGGAAGAACCGCTGGCACTCGCGATCAACCTCGGTGCGCGCGACCCATGTCGCATCGTCGCGGCCACCCGCAAACTCGAGCACCCATCCCAGGTGGTACAGTTCCTCGGTCGCCTGGGCCTCGTCATCGCAGTCGAGCTCCACGTACACACAGACCTTGGCCTCTTTGTCGAGCGCCGGCAGCGAGGCAAACGCCGTCGACTGCTCGCGCTGGCGACGTAGAATATCCAGGGCGCCAGCGTCGAAGTACTCGATGGCAGCCGCATGGGACAGGACGGGACGCACGGAATCGGTAAAGGACACGGCCTTGTCTTCGCTATCGAAAAAGCAGCTCACACCCCAAACGACCGCAGGCGCCGCCTGCAGGGCAATCTCGAGCTCGGTGATAACGCCGAGCGTGCCGCAAGCACCGATAAAGAGGTCGATGGCGTCCATTTCGTCCGCAACGAAATAGCCTGAGGCATTTTTTGTCTTGGGCATGGTATAGCCGGGAAGATCGAGCTCGAGCGTACGGCCCACTGCCGTCACGAGCGACAGGTGGCGGCCCTGGGCAAAAGCCTCGCCGCGCTGAAGCTCAAGCAAATCGCCATCAGCCAGTGCGACGTGGAGTCCCGTGATATGTGGGCGCATGGGACCGTAGGCGTAGCTGCGGGCGCCAGAGGCATTGCATGCCGCCATGCCGCCCAAGCAGGCAGACGCCTCGGTAGGATCGGTGGGGAAGAATTGCTCGGGGGCATCCTGAAACTCCTCGTAAGCTTCAATCGATGCCTGGTCCCAGCCTGCGGTCGGAAGCACCTTCTTGCCCAGCTGCTTGCGCAGCTCCGAGAGTACAACGCCCGGCTCCACGCGCAGCAAAAATTGGCCTTGTTCATCGCGGCGAAGGCCCAAGTAGCGATTCATGCGGGAAGTGTTGAGGATATGCCCGCCGTGGGGCACGGCACCGGCGGCAAGGCCGGTTCGGGCGCCCTGAACCGTTACCGGGACACGCTCGGCATGGAGCTTTTCCAAAATGGCACGGACCTCGTTTTCCGTTGTCGGAAACGAGATGCTCGAGGCCTCGCCCGATGCGCGAGATTCATCGCGGCCATACTCATCGAACTCGTCGGTGAAGGGTTTGATGGTTGCAGACAAGCGAACTCCCCCTTTAGCTAACTACAGTGTTTGCAGGGAGATGTTACCGCATCGTTTCGTCGACGTGTTCGAGACCGTCTCCATAATTGGCGATTTTTACGTTCGTGCAATTCGGCGAGCGGCTGGATTTCCTCGGCAGACGATGCTTTTGACACATATGGCCCCGCCGTCGCCGACCGCGCGATTGTCGCTCGAAAAAAGTTGGAGTATTTTTTGCCGCCTTTTACCTGCGGAGACGCCAATCCGTCAAGCATTTGGTCAGCAATTGGTCAAGTAGCGGCTGATACCGTCGGCATCGACAGCCAAAACCGACAGAAGTTTTGGCCCCAGAAGCAGGGAGGTTCCCATGGCATATTACTGGCCCCAGTACGGCATCGCCATCGAAGTCGACGACGATCCCCATCTCCTGCCTTTCGACGAAGAGGCATTCCCCGATACGACGGTCTACCACGTTACCACCGATGTGATCTGCGACCCCGAGTCGTTCTCGGCGCTCGCCCACCGCATCGCGCATATCCACGACATAGAGCTCCCTCCCGACTTCGACGAGCTTGTCTACTCACGCCGCCTGATGCTTCACATGCTCTTTGGAGCGAACCCGTCCACCTTTGCGCGCATCTATACCGCCAAGGATGCCGCATGAGCGCGAAGAAGCCACCCCACTTTGCAGGCCTGGGTCGTCGCAAGAAGCTCATCGTTGCCTGCTTGGCCATCGTCTGTGCCCTTGTCGCCGTAGGACTATACGCTTGGCAGTCGCAGCCCGTACCCGAGGCGGGCGCTTCGGTTACAACGGCCGAGGGCAAAACGCGCCAGGAAATCCAAGATGAGCTCGACGCCATCGTCCGCGACAACATGATGACGATTTCGGTCGCACCGGTCGCTCAGCTGCAGGAGGACGGCAAGCTGCGCGTCAACGTGCAAAACGTCCAAGACAATAAATTTCCCCAGCGATTCCGCGTCATCCAAAACGACGAGACCATGTACGAATCCGGTGTGGTCGAGACCGGCAAGACAATCGAAACGTGCCCCGCCGGCGACATCAAAGAAGGCGAGGCGTACATCGAGATCCAGGCACTCGATGCCAAGACCCTCGACAGCCACGGCAATCCGACACGTGTCAAGGTGCGGGTTGAGCAAGCCGAGAACTAGCTTTTCCGGCCGACGCGGCACCGCACGCAATTCACCAGCATTCGTCCAATCATCGCGGGGACGGCCCGCGGCGAATAGAAAGGAACGACCATGGACATCACCAGGAACATGAACGGAGCCAGAGCGCTCGTCGTGGGCGCAGGGCTCGCGCTCGCGCTCGCAATGGGCGCCGCCCCGACGCCAGCTATGGCGGCCGGGCGCGTTGGAACCACGAAGGTAATGGTCAGGACCGAGATCGACAACGTTGAGTTCAAAGTTCCGACGGTTATTCCCTTCGTCGCCAAGGCCGACGGCACGCTTCAGGGCCCCTCAGAAGACGCGACCACCATCGACAATCATTCGGCCTACGGCATCCATGTCACCAACATGAAGATCGACGCCATGAACACCTGGACCATTGCCGCCGACGCCAAGGCCGGAACCGCGCAGAACTCCATCGACTTTAAGGTCGGCCCCGACGGAGCACTCCAGAACGCCAGCGCCGCAATGCAGGGGACGGGCCTCGATCTTTCCAAGAACGCAGCCTTCGACATGGGCTACCAGGGCATTGCCGGCGGCACGGACAAAATTAAGCTCAAGACAAGCGGAAACGTCGCCCGCGTCACGCGCGACATCTTCCGCGTAACCGGCGAAGGCGATCAGGTTGCAACGATCACCTGGACGGTCGAGCCCGGTGCGCACACGGCATAAGGCCGTCGCCCTGGCCGCCGCCGTCAGCATCCTAGCGTTTGGGCCAGCCATGGCCTTTGCCCAGCAAGAACAGGCGCAGGCCGCCACGCAAGTGACGGTCGACCTCTCGGAGCTCGACCGCGGCGACCGCGAGGAACCGTTGGCGCAGACAGGCGACAGACGATGGCTCTTGGCGGCAGGCGCCACAGCAGCAGGCGCGGGAACCGCCGGCCTCGGTCTACACATCAAACGCAGCCAGAAACAAAACACGGACAGGCCGCACTAAATTAGCTAAGGAGACCCCATGGCATCGAAGAACCTTTTGCCCGTCGTCGCACTCTGCGGCGCGCTCGCAACCGGAACGCCTGTCGCCGCTTGGGCGACTCCCGTCATGGCAGACTCCTTACCAGCAGCCCTAAGTTCCGCACCAAATCCGTCGAGCGCCATTGCGTGCAAGCGTTTTTCGATCGCACAGGCCGCAATCTCGACCTCGGGATGCCTTCGTCGTAATACGGACGGCTCGATAGTCGTGGATATCAATCGTTCGAACAAGGCAAACGGCTCCCAGGCGGGGTGCGCCGTCTGCACGTGGCGCTCGGTTGTGCTCGATGCAGATGGCGATCCATGCAATTTAGAGCTGCGCATCGACATCGCTTCGATCGATGACTCGGCGAACGGAGCGAAGGTCGCCTTCGACGGTACGTTTTTCGAGAAAGGAGGCGGTATATGTCTGGGCTGCGCCGCCGCGAATGCAGACGATGCGCAGCCCACCCTCTCATTCACGGCATCGTTGCGGCTGACCAAAGCCGACACCGATGCCATCGCGGCGGGAGAAGCGTCAGCGCCAAAGACACAGACGCTCATTTCGAGAAGCCAGCCGGATCACTCAGCCTTACACGAGGGATAGAGGCAGGCCCTATTGAAATCGATGCCCACGCGCAAAGCAGGCAACGCATTCTTGCCGACCCGGCGCTTCTCGAAATGGAGTGGAACGGATCCGGAGCCATCGGAATTCTCCCCTCCGCACTTGACGCCAAGACGCTCCCCCCAAACGACGAACCCATCAACGCAACCATACAAGAAGAGAGCGCGGACAAAGAAGCAGGTGCGGGCGACGCGCCGTCACCGACAAACAGCGTCCCAGCTTCTTTCGAAGCGCCGAATGAGCCCGCTACCGATCCAAACGACCCCGAGCTCGCGGACAGTCTGGGGCTTGCTGATCCTCAGGAGATCGATGAAGGTAACTGCTGCGTGCTTGCCGCGCTCGACCACACAGAGGTCATCGATGCTGCGAACATCGAAATTGCCGCCGCCAATCAGCCCGTCCGCAAGTCGGCCATCATCGCATTTCCTGAATCCATCGAAGTCGTCTTTTTGCCATCGGGCGAGGTCGTGGCCCCAACACTGCTCACCTTGTTGGGCGCCAAGAATACTCGAAACGAAATTAAAAAGGTCACGGTTGTCGACCCTGCAACCACTGCTAAACTGCGTCTATACGCCGTTGCCCCAGACGGAGGCAAGACCTTGGAATTCGATGGCGACACACTCCTAGCCTGGCGACGTCTGGACATTATGCAAGACGTCTCGTATCAGATCGAACTCGAAGGGTTTGATCGTGCCCGCGATGCCAATATCATCGCCGCGGCTATTGAATCCCCACAGCGGCTTATGACACTGCGCTTTGACTACTATCCCTACGTCCCGACAACCACCTGAGGCTTAAATGCTGCGCATCATTCCTAACACCACTTATATAACGTATTAGATGAGTCGCGATGTGCCTCGCATTTCGTTCTGCTACGATTGCCACGTTGGCATCAATACAGGAGGGCTCATGCCGGGCTTGGGAACAATCATCAACGTTGTGCTTTTAGTTGCGGGCGGTCTTTTGGGATTAGCGGGCGGTCGCTTCATTACACCGCGCATCCAAGACACGCTCATGAAAGCATCGGGGCTGTGCGTCCTGTTTATCGGCCTGGGCGGCACCATGCAAAAGATGCTCATCATCGATGGAAAGGCGCTGGCGACCACCGGTACCACCATGCTCATCGTCTCATTTGCGCTCGGTTCACTCATCGGCGAGGCCGTCAACTTGGAAGCCGCCATCGAGAACCTTGGCGAATGGCTCAAGCGCAAAACCGGCAGTGAGGGCGATAACGAGTTCACTAACGCTTTTGTCTCGACATCGCTGACCGTCTGCATCGGCGCCATGGCTATCGTGGGATCAATTCAAGACGGCCTGCTCGGCGACTGGTCCACGCTTGCCCTCAAGGGCGCGCTGGACTGCATCATCGTCTGCACCATGACGGCTTCACTCGGCCGCGGCTGCATTTTCTCCGCCCTGCCCGTCGCCGTGTTCCAAGGAACGATCACGTTGTTTGCCGGCGCGCTCTCCCCCATCATGACCACGGCAGCCCTCGACAGCCTTTCGCTCGTAGGCTCCATGCTCATCTTCTGCGTCGGCGTCAACCTCATCCGTCCTCAGACCTTTCGCACGGCCAATATGCTCCCCTCCGTTGTCATCGCCGTCATCTACGCCCTCCTGTTCTAAATCTATCTACGCAGCGGTATCTCGAACATCTGTTTGATGCTGTGCTATGATATGAGGTCACCGTAGCTGCGTTCGAGAGGAGGAGCGGTGGCCAACCAGGACATCAAGATGCTCATCGAGCGCATTATGGCCGAGGCCCGGACCCATCAGTCCGCCCGCTTCTCAAACGAAATCTACGCAGACGAGCCGATTCTCAAAACCGGCCGACAGATGCAGAATTTCCTCCCCGACCAATACCGCAAGATGCGCGAGATATCGCGCTGGCAGGATGACCCCAAGGGCGGCGCGGGCCGCTGGCTTTCGGAAGCCGAGCTTTTCTACCGCCAGGGCCTGCTGATGGCCGATTTTGAGGACGACTGTCCCTACAACGGCACCTTTAAATCGTACTTTCCCACCTACAACGCCATGAGCGACCGGCAGTTGCGCGGCTACTTTACCTGGCGTGCCCAAGTGCGCCGCGGAACCGTCGAGGAAACGTCTACGTCCTTTGCCTTTCTGTATCTCTATGAGCTGATTTGCGGCATTGGCGTAGATGACCCGCTCGATGGTTTTAACAAGATCAAGGCTTTTTGGGATGTCTATCGCGCCTTCGAGCCCGGCATCGACCGATTTGCACGCGTGTGGCTGCAGGATTACGCCGTGTTCCACGGGCTCGACCCCAAGCTGCTTCGCGACTCTAAAACCGTCATGTTCGATAACGCCCTTATCGAGCTGCGGCGCGCGGCACGAGACCTTGTACCAGCACCGGCACCGTCCGGCCAGACCCCTAAGCGTCGCAAAACCTCCGAGCCCACGCTCCCCCTTCCGCCCGATGAGGTGCGCGAGGAGCGACTCATGGCCGCCATCAACGCCCTCTCCACGTACAACCTCAATAACTCGCGGCTCGACCGCAGCCACCACCGCGATCTGTGCCACGTGGCATGCGCCGTGTATGTCCGCATGGCGCGCTACTATGACACGCACCGAAAGACCGGCATCGTGGCGAGTTTATTTGGGGAGGAGACGGCCATGCCCTACACCATGTTTGCCTCGGCCGTATTCTTTGCGCCCGAGCGCCATGAGGACTGCGAATACCGCCTGGATCCTATCCATATCTACCGTTGCCAAAACGGCTTTTGGGAATGCATGCGTATCCATGGCAGTAGGCAAAAGAGCAGCAAGCTCGGTGAAATGATGCGCGCCTGCGACCAACGCCTGCGCCTGGCGCTAGACCCCGCCCATCCCCTTAAGGAAGAAAAGGTCCCCAAATATCTGGCCAAGATTATCGATGACGAGATCATGGCATGGCTTTCGTGGGACGCCGCACACCAGCCCGTCAAGATCGATATCGATCTGAGTCAGCTGGGGCACATTCGAAGCGCCGCCGCGCAAACGCGTGAAGCGCTTTTGATCGATGAAGAGCGCGAGGACAGCGCGTCCGCAGAAGCCGAGGCAGCGGACTCAGGGCAACCGGAAGCCGAGCCCGTAACCGACGCGATTGTCGAACCGGTCGTGGCACCCATTCGGCAGGACTTGACCGACGAGCCGACCATATCCACCGAACAGTTTGGTGTCGTGGCACCGCTTCTCGCGCCGACGCCCGCGTTCGCAGCTGCTGCGCCCGCTGACGCCACAAACAAACTCGCCCCCGCCGAAGATACCTTCCTTCGCGCGCTGCTCGAGCACAACGCAGCGCAAGCGACATCGGCAGTGGAGAGGTCGGGCCAGAGCGAGGACATGCTCGTCGATACCATCAACGAGGCGCTCTTTGACCTGGTGGGTGACACCGTTATCGAGTTTGGAACGGCAGGACCGCAGATTATCGAGGATTACGAAGCAGACGTGAGAGGATACCTAGACCATGAGTGACACCGCATCCGCAGCGCCCCGCGTACCCAAACGCGTCGCCGCCGTTATCCTAAACTCGCTCAAGGGCGGCGTGGTCCCGCGCATCGGCCTTCCCTATATCACCGTGGGACGCGAGGTCGAGATTCGCGCCCTGCTCACCGATTTGAGTCTCATCGCCGATGGCGGCGCGAGCTTCCGCTTTTTAGTCGGTCGCTACGGAGCCGGCAAGAGCTTTTTGCTCCAGACCATCCGCACGCACGCCATGGGCGAGGGATTCGTCGTCGCCGATGCCGACCTATCCCCTGAGCGCCGCCTGCAGGGCGGCCAGGGACAGGGCCTTGCCACCTACCGTGAGCTCATCCGCAACATATCGACTAAAACGCGCCCCGAGGGCGGTGCACTCAACCTTATCCTGGATCGCTGGGTCGCCTCGTGTGCCGATGCCGATGAGTCTGCCGTCAATGCCCAACTGGCCCCGCTCGAGGAAATGGTCCACGGCTTCGACTTCTCCC
>USKL01000010.1 GCA_900555225.1 uncultured Collinsella sp. | reverse complement strand
GCTCACGAAGTCCCTTACGGACAGGCTCTGGTGCGTATAAAGCGCGCCGGCCGTCAGCGAGATGACGCCGAGGAGCAGATAGGGAATATAGATGTGCAGGTAATTTACGTAGTATTTCACCGTGGGCGTTTTGCGATTCTGCAAATATCCGGAGAGCATCAGAAACAGCGGCACACAGGACGCCGACAGCAGCCACAGCCCGGTCAGCAGATAGCCGCTCACACCGGATATGTGGTTTGCCGTCAGGCTGCCGTTGCCGATGCTGTGCAGACACGCGACCAGAACCACGGCAAAGCCGCGTATTATATCGAGAGAAGCGTTTCTTTTCATGTGCGGCTCCTTTTCTGCTGCCTCTATTTTATGACCACGTTCTTTTCGCCTAGCAGCTCCTGAAGCTCCGCGACGAGCCCCTCATGTATCAGGCAGCGCGTGCCGATGCGCTTTTTCTCCCTGTCGCAGTAGATTATCATCTGCTGCGTACCGGGGAACATAGTAAGGATGAGCTTGATGCGGTCGAGGATCGGGTCAGTTTCACTGTCAAGCTTGACCCAGAGCTTCTTTTCTGCGGGGGGCGGCGCATTGCTGCCGGGGGCGTTCATGTCTGAGAGCGGACGGATGGACTCGACGACTATCTGCGGCTCCTTCTCATCGCGCAGGGAGATCTTTCCGCGCACGAGCAGGGGCGCGGCGTCCTGCACATAGCTCCCGCCGGAATCGAGCGCGCGCTGGAACGCCAGAAGCTCCATCGAGCCGGTGTCGTCCTCGAGCTGGATATAGCTCATAAGGGTGTTGTTGCGCGTCGTCCTCGTCTTGGAGGAGGCGACGACGCCCGCGACGGTCACAAGCTGATTGTCGGCAAAGCGGTGCTCACCGTCGTCGGAGGCGAGGTCGCCCAGCAGCGTGCCGAGCGGGACCGCGCCGATCCTGCGCACGGACGTGCTGGAGCTCAAGGATCTGAAGCCCGGCATGGTGCTGACCGGCACCGTGCGCAACGTCATCGACTTCGGCGTGTTCGTCGATATCGGCGTGCATCAGGACGGTCTTGTCCACATCTCGCAGATCAGCGACAAGTTCATCCGCCACCCGAGCGAAGCCGTCGCCGTCGGCGATATCGTCAAGGTCGTCGTGCTCATCTTTGAGATCACAGCGGGTCCAAGAATCCGCATCGCTTCGAGTCGTAAAGTCGGCGGCTACCGCACCGTATTCAATTCGAATGCCCGTTACGACGGTATTGGACGCAAGGTCGAGTTCTTTCGCCTCGAGTGTGGTGGATTCCGTGGTCGAGACATCCGCCTTCCAGAGGTGCCAGCCGTCGTAATCGACGAGGCGGCAATCATCACCCAGACTCTCCCTTACTTCGTCGGACTCAAGCCAAGGATTTTCGTGCCCATCGTCAAGTGTCGCGTTTGCCGGCTCATCGACGTCTGTCGAGTCCAACGGCGTCGTGCGATACCACACGTTGCACAGACCATTGAGGTCGCCGATGGCGACGGGGGTTTCGATTGAGACGAATCTCGCCGTATCGTCCTCGGCACACTCAAGATCATCGATAATTGTGAACTCATCAACCCAGGTAGTTGAATCGTTTCGAGCGTCGATGGTATAGGAGAAAAGTCCATCCGTATTGGTTTGCGTCGCGGCGCGATTTTTACCATCTCCGTTGGCCAGCAGACCCTTTCCGATAGGTTGGACAAGCTCCTGACGCTTGTCGACCTGTCCTTTGATCTCGATGGGCGCATCCTTCATCGCGACGGATTGGACTTCTCTCGTATCCTTTATTTCAAACGTTATCTCCTCGGCAAGGTCATAGGTCCGCGGAGACATCATTTCGCGCAACGAGTAGGTGCCGGGTGCAAGATGTTCGACGCGGTGCGGCTTGTCGGATGAGGTCCAGGAGTCTATTTCGGTTTTATCGGGACCATATAAGGTGAGTTGTGCGCCTTCCACTTCCTGCTCACCGCTTGCATCGACCTTGGAGATATCAACCTTGGTGTAATCGTCGGATACGTTAAGCCGTGCTTCTACAACGGGCGTTTTCTGGTCGGCATAAGCGAGGTCTACGATATGGGGCGTCCGGTCGAGTAAGAAGCCGGTCGGCGCTTGAGTCTCGACAACCTCGTAGCGCGCGGTACCAGATCCCAGCGGCAGGTTGTCTGCGCGTGCTTCGCCAGTTTCATCCGTCGCGACGGTCGCGACGGTCTCACCGTCGATCGCGGCAATGCTACCATCGGGGCGCACGATATCACCCGAGGCACGGATCTCAAAGATGGCGCCCGCGAGCCTGCTGCCGTCTACGGCATCGGTTTTAACGATCCTGATGTTTCCGGTCGCGGCGTGGTCATAATACGAGGCGATTGCAACGGGCGTTAGGTTCATGTCGGCGGGTATGTTTACCTCGATCTCTTCGCCGACAAGATAGGGCTCTTTGGCCGAGGTTTCGCGTACATAATACGTGCCCGGCACGAGCGATTCGGGCAGTGTGACGGTCCCGGTCGCGTCAGTCGTAAAGGTGTCCATTACGTTATGTGCTGGATACCAGCAAGTTTGTGAGACAGGTTCGTGATTGCTGTCGAGGAGTTGGAAGGTGAATCCGGCTAGTGGAACAGAAGCGCCTGTTTGGGCGTCGCGTTTTACAATCTGGAGATGCGTCGACAGAGCGTGGTTATCCACGATATATTGAAGCTCGGCGCCGTTGGAAATCTGATTGGCCCCGACGGTCCATTCCCCTGCACGTTTAAAACCCTCGGGGACGGTTTCCGGAACCTCGCGAACCGTGTAGCCGGCACGGTCGTATGGGACGGCTCCGTGGACACCGGCGGGTCGTTTGCCTGTGCCGAACCATGCTTCGGGCTGATCTTTGGTGGAGGCAAAGCCATAGATGTTTGTGGTCAGTGTGCCAACAACCTGCTGAGAGCTGTTGCTGACAACCTCAAAGACAACACCACCCGCCGGCTGCTCCAGGCCGGATTGGTCGCTATTGCCGTAATCCTTGAATTTGGAAATCTCAAGGTTAAACGCAATGGGGATATCGGAAACGCGAGATTCGATCTCGACCACGCCTGAATCACCGAGCTGGTCGGCTCCAACGGTATAGGTCCAGCTGTCGTTGGATGGCAGGTAGCCCTCGGGGGCTTTTGATTCGTAGATGGTAAAGGTTCCTAAGGGTACATCGGCGAGAGTGGCCCGACCGCTTTCGTCGGTCGTGAGGATTTGCGCCCATCCAGGGGTTGATTGTGATACGCACGTGAACTCTGCTCCTGCGAGTGAAGATCCCACCTGGGGGCCGGCATTCGTCGCGGCATCGAGTTTTACGATACGCAGGTTGATGGTGCCGGGCTGTTCATCAATGGCGACCCGCCCGCCGTCATTCCCCGTGGTAAAGGCAATACGATCGTGGCGGGGGACATAGCCGGCCGGCGCCTTCGTTTCAACTAGGTAGTATGCCGTGTTGGGCAGAAGTGTTGCTTGCGCTCGACCGTTGCTGTCCATCTTGATGGTGCCGACACGCGCGCCGCTGGCGCTCTCAAAAATATCGAATGTTGCCCCGGTAAACTGATAGGTATTGTTTCCGCTGGTAATAACGGTGTTAGCAGACTGCTTTTGGAAGGAAACAGAGACCGCCGGCAGTACATAGAGCATGTCTTGACGTTTGCTGCCGCCCGATACGGCCCCTAGATAGCGTCGCGCGCGGTGCGGAGCGGCTTTGATGCTTCCTGATTTTGCGCTGTCGTGGAGCCACCGCGCAGCCGCCACGACTTCATTGTCGGCGGTAAAGTGTCCGCTCTTGGTTTTACCCTGAGCGGTCGTGTAGGAGTAGGTGCCGTCGACATGGGTAGTGCCGTTGAGCATCCATACGGCAAGCTGGGTGGCGGCGCGGGCGCGATCGGGTGAAAGATGGTAACCGCCAAACGACGTAGTGGTGGGATATCCGTGACAAACGATTGCCGCGAACTCGTCGTCGAGCCACACCCAGCCTTGATCAAAGTTGAGCCATGGGCCACCCGGTTTGGTGGGGCCGGGGCGCTCCTGGTTCATGCAGTAGGCAATCGAGGTGTCTTGAGCTTCATACTTGCCGATGAAGAAGGGCCCACAATCATCGCTAATAGTGCGGAAGCCGAGCTGGTCGTAGCCATCGACGGCAAATGCGGCTCCCGGTGCCAGGCAGCCGAAAAGCAGGAAGAGGAGCAGGAGCAGCGGACCTGTTGCAATTGCGCTGTGGACAGAGTGCGTGGGTGCGTTGGACATGGCTGCTCCTTATCCCTCGTGCGCCGCACGGGGAGGCTGCGACGCGTAGGATGAGACTACCCCCGAGGTTCATGCGGGTAAGTACCGGAGCCTGACCAAAAGCTTGCCCAATTCCTGACAAATTGAGCTCAAATACAACAATCAAGCAAAAGTGCAGGTAGAAGATAGGGAGAACAGGAAGTCAAAGGTCCTCGTCTCCACAATTGACGCGATTTTCAAACGAATCTCCACAGCTAAAACAAGCATCGCCACCCTTGTATCGAACAAGACAACCGCGTTATACTAGCCAACACACAAGCGGGCATCGCCAAGTGGTAAGGCATCAGCTTCCCAAGCTGACACTCGCGGGTTCGAGTCCCGTTGCCCGCTCCAGCTAGAAGCACAAGCACGGCACCATTACGGTGCCGTGCTTTTTTCAATAAAGTGCCGGGACTCGAACCTGACAGGGTGCGAGCGTTAAATAAACGCGAAGCGTTTATAGCGAGCAGGCAAGGGCGCCGATAGGCGACCGCAGCCGGTGCGTATTTGCGAAGCAAATGCGCGGACGTCCCGTTGCCCGCTCCAATTCCAAAATGTTAGGTTAATGCCTGCTGCCCATACTTGCACCTGCGCACGGTACAATGGTTGGGTTACGACCAACGTGCCAATAACCAAAAAGGAGCCGCTATGATCGATCGCTATACCCGCCCGGAGATGGGACACATCTTCTCCCTCGAGAACAAGTACGCCATTTGGCAGGAGATCGAGGTCTTGGCCTGCGAGGCCCAGGCGGAGCTCGGCAAGATCGGTATTTCCAAAGACGAGGCCCAGTGGATCCGCGACCATGCCAACTTTGAGAAGGCGAAGGTCGATGAGATCGAGGAAGTCACGCGCCACGACGTCATTGCCTTTCTGACCAACATGAAGGAATACATCGATGCCGATGTTCCCGAGGACGACCCCAAGCCCAGCCGCTGGGTTCACTATGGCATGACCAGCTCCGATCTGGGCGACACGGCCCTGTGCTACCAGCTCACCCAGGCCTGCGACCTCATTATCGAGGATGTTCAGAAGCTCGGTGAGATCTGCAAGCGTCGCGCCTTTGAGGAGCGCAACACGCTCTGCGCCGGCCGTACTCATGGCATCCATGCCGAGCCGATGACCTTTGGCATGAAGTTTGGCTCTTGGGCCTGGGAGCTCAAGCGCGATCTGGACCGTCTTGAGGATGCCCGCAAGAACGTTGCCTTTGGTGCCATCTCGGGCGCTGTCGGCACGTACAGCTCCATCGAGCCGTTTGTCGAGGAGTACGTCTGCGAGCACCTGGGCCTGGTTCACGACCCGCTGTCCACGCAGGTTATCAGCCGCGACCATCACGCCTATCTCGCCGGCGTTCTCGCCACCACCGCGGCCACCTGCGAGCGCATCGCTACCGAGGTCCGCAATCTGCAGAAGACCGATACGCTCGAGGCCGAGGAGCCGTTCCGTAAGGGCCAAAAGGGCAGTTCAGCCATGCCGCACAAGCGCAACCCCATCACCATGGAGAAGGTCTGCGGTCTGTCGCGCGTCGTGAAGTCCAACGCCCAGGTCGCCTTCGATAACGTCGCCCTGTGGCACGAGCGTGACATTTCGCACTCCTCTGCCGAGCGTGTCGCCCAGGCCGATAGCTTCATCGCGCTCGACCACATGTTCCAGTGCCTCATCCGCGTTATCGACGGCCTGCAGCTGTATCCTGCCCGCATGATGGCCAACCTCAATAAGACCCGCGGCCTCATCTTCTCCTCCAAGGTACTGCTCGCCCTCGTCGATACGGGCATCACCCGCGAGGACGCGTACGCCATTGTGCAGGAGAACGCCATGGCAACCTGGCACGAGGTACAGGATTGTGTCTCCGGCCCCACCTTTAAGGAACGTCTCGAGGCCGATCCGCGCTGCACCGTCAGCCAGGAGAAGCTCGACGAGATTTTTGATCCGTGGGACTTCCTCACTCGTATCGACACAGTCTTTGATCGTCTGGAGCAGCTGAGCTTCGAGTAGGTTCGGGCATAACGTTAGCTTTTTAGGGCGCTTTGCTGGTAATGTGTGTTGCCGGCAAAGCGCCTCGTTGCATTTAGGGAAAGACGGGGATAATAGTCGTCTCGAATAACATTCTGAGAGGGGATCGCATGATTTCGTTTGATTACAAGCCTCAGGGCGTGTGTGCTCGCAATATTCACCTCAATCTCTCTGACGATGGCAGCAAGGTGCTGGGCGTCGAGTTTACCGGCGGCTGCGATGGTAACCTCAAGGCCATCTCCAGGCTGGTCGAGGGCGCTCCTGCCGATCGCGTAATCGAGGTTCTCGCCGGTAATACCTGCGGTATGAAAAAGACCTCCTGCGCCGACCAGCTTACGCGCGCTATCGAGGCCGCTCGCGCCGAGATCGCCTAATGGGTATCGCCGATCACATCAAGAACGGAATATCGCGTCGCGGCTTTGTACTTGGTGGGGCTGCCGCGGGCGCTGCCACGGTGCTTGCCGGATGCTCGAAAAAAACGGGTACCAGCGATGATGCCGCCGGCGAGCCGCAGGTTATCAAGGACGATTCCAAAATCATCTCGATTACGGATGAGTACGAGGCAGTCGACATCGATCTTGAGCCGGCGGCGTCGTGGACGCTGCCTCTGGGTACGCTGCTGTACTACTGCGACGGCGATTACGCCGCGGCGATGATGGCGCCCGCATCGGCACTGCACGCCAACACACTCGGTGTGCTCAACCTGGGCGATGGCTCGCTTACCACATTAATCGAGGATCCTATCGAGGGCACGGGATATGCATTCTACGATGTCCGTGCCGGCGACGGCGTATTCGCGTGGGTTGAGATGAACTTTGCCAATTCATCGTGGAAGCTCTACGCTCAAAATCTGTCGGGCGCCTCGCTCTCTGGCGATGTGGTTGAGCTCGATCGAGGTGGCAAGGACTATGATCCGCCCCTGTTTACGGCGTTCGGGTCATCAGTCATCTGGTATAAAATGCCTTCGGCAGGCGGCAATAAAACGAGTAGTGATTCGTTTTGCTATCGTCGCTCGCTTGATGAATCCAAGGCCGAGACAATTTGGAAATCGACGGGCCGCTTTGCATCGGCCCCGCGCGCGAGCGACGGCATTTTGACCATCTCGCCGCGTGTCCGCAACGACGAGGGCGTCTACTACGGCATAACGGCAATCGATCTGACCGACGGCAACAACACCAAGCGTGCCCAGCTAGTCCTTCCCTCGTCAGTCTCGCCTTTCGAGGCCGTATATATGGGCGATACCTTCGTGTTTTCTATCGAGGCGGCCTATAGTGGCGTGGGCAGCCTGGGCAATATGGGCACGTATATCGGTAATGAGGGAGGGCCGTACCTCTTTCTGTCACGCGAGCCGCTCGCATGTGCGGCTGGCAAGAAGAATAAATACCTTGTTAAGGTACAGGCGTCGCATTTTCTGATCGACACCTCTACCAAGACCTATGGCTCGCTGCTGTCGCCCGACCGCGCTTTGGAATATGGCGATTATCCAGCTACGGCGGGAAAATCGGACTCATTCCTTACGTACGCCACGGTGCGTAACAGCCAGGGTATACCAGAGACGGTCACTGCACGCCTATTCTCTCTTTAAGCTTAGAGGGGTTAAAAAGGCGCCAACAGGGGAATAAACGCGTTGTAATTGTGAGTACCGCCCGCCGAGCTGCCGCGTCATAGCGGCATCCGGCGGGCTCAGGTGCGTTAAAATGGGCTTGTTCTTAGCTAATTGAGACAGGGGGGCCGTGTTATGGCTTCAGATGCAAAAAAGATTCTGCTGGTCGAGGATGAGAAGGCAATCCGTGACGCCGTCGCTGCCTATCTCGAGCGCGAAGGCTACTGGGTTGTGGGCGTCGGCGACGGCCAGTCCGCGATCGAGGAGTTCGAGAAGCATCAGTTCGACCTGGTCGTGCTCGACCTTATGCTCCCCAAGATTCCCGGCGAGCGCGTTTGCCGCACCATTCGCGATACCTCGGATGTCCCCATCATCATGCTGACGGCTAAGGGCGAGATCGAGGACCGTATTATCGGTCTTGAGCTCGGCGCCGACGACTATCTGATTAAGCCGTTCTCGCCGCGCGAGCTCGTCGCCCGCGTTCGCGCTCTGTTCCGCCGTGCCCATCAGGCCGACGAGCCCGCCGTCGAGGTACTCGACTTCGGCGATCTGGTCATCGATATCTCGGGCCACAAGATCTTGGTCGAGGGCAAGGAAGTCGATCTGACGGCTTCCGAGTTCAAGCTGCTCACCACGCTTGCCCGCCATCCCGGCCGTGTGTATAACCGCATGGAGCTGGTCGAGAAAGTGCTCGGGTATGACTTTGAGGGCTATGAGCGCACTATCGATAGCCACGTGAAGAATCTTCGCGCCAAGCTGGGCGATGATCCCAAGAAGCCCAAGTGGCTCTACACCGTCCATGGTGTCGGCTATCGCTTCGAGGCTCCGACCAAGACCGATAAGTCGGACGAGAAATAGGGAAATCACATATGACACCTGCGCGCTTTGAAATCGGACAAAAGCACAAGCAGGAGAGCGAGGCGGGTTCCAAGGCTAGTTGGAACACGCCTCGTTCCGATTCACGGCCAACGATGAGCTATCCCTCGCGCATGGCACTTGCTTTTGCTCTGACATCGCTCATGACGGTATTGGTGCTGGTGGGCGTTGTCTCTGTTGTGTGGGGCACGGTCTTTTCGGATTACACACGCTCCAATATCGTCGAAATCGCAAATTCCGCTGCCGAGAAGTTGGCGACCTCATATGAGGAAAACGGCTCTTGGACCGCGGGAGAGCTGCGTACGGTCGCGACATCGAGTTTGGTGTCCGACGATCTTGGTATGCAGGTCGTCAATAAAAAGGGCGTCATCGTCTACGACGACTCGTGGCCCTCGGCAAGCGCTACTGCCGATGTACGCGAAAATCAGGCGACGACCGACGACACGAGCGGCAAGAGGGCATCGCATAGCCCGGTCTCGTCTGCTCCAACCGACTCCGATAGCGTTGCTAACGTCGAGATTGTAACGTCTTCCGGCGAGCATGTCGGACAGGTAAAGCTGTGGGCCATCGGCTCCGACGCTCTGCTCACCAAGGCGGACTCTGCGTTTAGGGAGAAGACCTTTAACGCCATGGCCCTCGCCGCGGTTGTTGCAATCTGCATTTCGGTCGTTATCGGATCGCTCGTGTCGCGCATGCTCACCAAACCGATTCATCGCGTCACCAGTACCGCAAAGCAAATCCGTGACGGCGACCTGTCGGCTCGCACGGGGCTGCGCGGTGATGACGAGATCGATCAGCTGGGTGAGACCTTCGATGAGATGGCCACCTCGCTCGAGAAGGATATGAAACACGAGAAGCGCCTGACCTCAGACGTTGCACACGAGCTTCGCACGCCGCTTATGGCCATGCTCGCAACGGTCGAGGCCATGCAGGATGGCGTGTATCCCACCGACGATGAGCATTTGGAGACCGTTGCTTCCGAGACGCGTCGCCTGGCTCGTCTGGTGCAGCAGATGCTCGACCTATCGCGTATGGAAAACAGCACGGCTCCGCTCAATCTAGAACCGGTGGACATGGTTCCGTTCGTGCGATCGATTGTGAACGGCCAGGAGCGTCTGTTTGCCGACCGTGACCTTCGTCTTCGCTTTGCAGATGAAACCCAAGGGCACGACGATGTCGTCGAGGCCGATCCCGACATGATCACGCAATGCGTCATCAACCTCTTGAGTAACGCCATGCGCTATACCCCCGAGGGAGGTTGGGTCGTGGTGTCGGTGCTCAGCGACCGTAAGCACGTCGATATCGCGGTTTCGGATACGGGCATCGGTATCGCCAAGGATGATTTGTCGCGCATCTTCGGTCGTTTTTGGCGTGCTGACGCCAGTCGCGCTCGCGAGGCGGGTGGACTGGGCGTGGGCCTCGCCGTGACCAAGCAGATTGTCGAGCGTCATCACGGCTACATATCCGTGGAGTCGGAGCTTGGAAAGGGTACGACTTTTACGATTCATCTGCCTCGCGAGCACACGGCGGACGCGGCATCTACTACAATGGAGCACTAGCTTTTCGCTATTCGGTGAAGGAGGGGTTTCGTCCCTGCCGCTCCGAGTTTGCGAAAACGTGCGGGAAAGAACCCGCATTACTGTCGTATTTAGGTAAGGAGTGACTCACGTGACAACGATGGAGCGTCGTCCGGATTCCCGTGGCAAGGTTCGTGATATCTATGATGCCGGTGAAAACCTGCTGATGGTCGCCACCGACCGCATTTCTGCGTTCGACTTCATTCTTCCCGACGAGATTCCGTTTAAGGGAGAGGTGCTCAACCGCATCTCGGCATTCTGGTTCGATAAGTTTGCCGACATCGTTCCCAACCATCTCGTCTCCATCGATCCGGCGGATTTCCCCGAGGAGTTTGCCGAGTATCGTGACTACCTCGCCGGCCGCGCCATGCTGGTCAAGAAAGCCCAGACGATTCCTATCGAGTGCATCGTCCGCGGTTATCTGACCGGTTCGGGCAAGAAGACCTATGACGAGAACGGCACCGTATGCGGCATCCAGCTGCCCGAGGGTCTGACCGAGGCCTCCAAGCTTCCCGAGCCGCTGTTCACGCCGTCCACGAAGGCCGAGATCGGCGACCACGACGAGAACATTTCGTTCGAGCGTTGCTGCGAGATCGTGGGTGAGGATATCGCCGCGCAGATTCGCGACCTGTCCCTCAAGATTTACAAGGCCGCTGCCGAGTATGCCGCGACTCGAGGCATCATTATCGCCGACACCAAGTTCGAGTTCGGTGTCATCGATGGCAAGGTTACGCTGATCGACGAGTGCCTAACGCCCGACTCCAGCCGTTTCTGGCCCGCCGCCAGCTACGAGGAGGGCAAGATTCAGCCTAGCTACGACAAACAATTCGTCCGCAATTGGCTCAAAGCCAACTGGGATATGACGGGGGAGACCCCGCACCTGCCCGCCGAGGTCATCGATGGCACGTCCGAGCGCTATCGCGAGGCCTTCCAGATCATCACGGGCTCCCAGTTCACAAGCATGAAGGAGAACGCATAAGTGAGTACCCGTAGCGCCACGAACAAGCGCACGCAATCCCACGAAGTTACCGGGGTTGCGCGCAAGTCCGCCGCATCTGCTAAGCCCGCTCGCCAGGCAGCGAGCTCCGTTCGCGTCGTGCCGGCTTCGTCTAAGGCACGCCGCAAAGAGCTCGAGAAGGGTGAAAACCTGGAAGGCCTTTCCAAGGAGGAGAAGCGCGCCCGCAAGGCCAAGCAGCGTGCTCGCGAGGATCGTATCTATACGGTGTCGAATATCCTCCTTAAGCAGGATGAGGACTACACCAAGCGCCGCCGTATCTGGTGGGCCGTGCTCGCCATCGGCATGGTACTCGTCGTGGCAATTTGGGCTTCGCTCTACTTCGCTCCCGGCGGCACGGTGTCCAGTCCCGTCCAGATGGTCGGCATCGTTTTGTCCTATGTCATCATCCTAGGTGACTTTATCTACGACTTCGTTCGTATTCGTCCCCTGCGCAACATGTACCGCACGCAGGCTGAGGGCATGTCCGAGAACAAGCTCAACGCTCTTATCGAGCGCGCGGCTGCCGAGGAGGACAAGAAGGACTCCAAGAAGAAGTAGCGTTTGTATTCATACATATCGCTAAGATATAAGGCGCGTCGTTTTAGCGGCGCGCCTTTTTACTGTTCTATATATAGATAGATGGAGTGGCACATGATTCGAGCTGCCCTGACGGTCGAAGAAGCTCTGGAGGGCATGAAGGCCCTGGAGCCCAAGATTAAAAACTACGCGCGCTTGGTTGTCCGCAAGGGCGTAAACGTCAAGCCCGGCCAGGAGGTTGTCGTTCAGTCTCCAGTCGAGTGCGCACCCTTTGCCCGCGTGGTGGTCGCGGAGGCTTATGCCGCCGGCGCCGGTCACGTGACGGTCATTTGGGCCGATGATGCCGTGACAAGGCTTGCGTACGAGCATGTCGATAAAAGCTATTTTGAGCAGACGCCCGAGTGGAAGCGCCTGCAGCTGGATTCCTTGGCCCAAGATGGTGCCTGCTTTATCTTTATCGAGGGTGCGGACCCTGCAGCTCTCAAGGGTATCGATCCCGCCAAGCCCGCCGCGGCTTCCAAGGCAAGGAATACGCAGTGCAAGGTCTTCCGCCGTGGACTGGACTACAACATCAACCCGTGGTGCATCGCTGGCGCTCCGGTCGTGGCATGGGCGCGCGAGGTGTTCCCGGGAGACGCCGATGAGGTTGCAATCTATAAGCTGTGGAATGCGATTCTGCACACCGCTCGTGCCGATGGCCAGGACCCGGAGAGCGACTGGGAGCTTCATGACGCGGCATTCGAAAAGAACCTGCGTTTCCTGAACGACAATCGTTTTGACCGCCTACATTACACCGCGGCAAATGGAACCGATCTGACGATTGGCATGACGAAGGGTCACGAGTGGGCCGGCGGCAAGGGTAAGACGCCCGATGGACACCCCTTCTTCCCCAACATCCCCACCGAGGAAGTCTTCACTTCGCCCGATCGCATGCGCGCCGACGGTATCGTGTACTCGGCCATGCCGCTCATCCACCACGGCAATAAAGTCGACGATTTTTGGATTAAGTTCGAGGGCGGCCGCGTAGTGGACTACGATGCCCGTGTGGGCAAGGCGACGCTTGCGAGCATTATTGACACCGATGAAGGTGCCGCTCATCTGGGCGAGGTCGCGCTCATTTCCAAGAACACTCCGATCCGCGAAAGCGGCGTTCTGTTCTATGACACGCTCTATGACGAGAACGCTAGCTGCCATCTCGCGCTAGGTGTCGGTTTCCCCGAATGCATCGAGGGTGGGTACGACATGTCCAAGGAAGAGCTCCTGGAGCATGGCGTTAACGTCTCGAGCGCGCACGTCGATTTTATGATCGGCACGGACGACATCGATATTAAGGGCATTACGCCTGATGGACGTGAAGTTGTGATTTTCCAGAACGGCCAATGGAGTTGGGAATAGTCCCAGACCGTGGTACAATGCCACCCGCGGGCCGTTAGCTCAGCTGGCAGAGCAGGGGACTTTTAATCCCAAGGTCCAGGGTTCGAACCCCTGACGGCCCACCATAGAATAGAAAGCGATCGACTCCGGTTGGTCGCTTTTTTTGTTGCCGGTGCACGGGTTCGAACCCGTCGGGGCGCGGAGCTGAGTAAACGCGTGAGCGTTTGCCAGCGCAGCGCGCAAGGCGCGAAAGCAACGCAGCGGCCGCCTGCGAAGCAGGCTGAACCCCTGACGGCCCACCCAAAGAAAGGAAAACGAAATGAAAACAGATAGATACGGAATTAGCGGCAGCACATTAAAGATAATAGCGGCCATTTCGATGGTTCTCGATCATGTAAGCAGGATCGTCCTGACCAATGGAATCATGACTCACGCATCGTACAATCAGATATCAGACGAGCAGTGGGCGATTCTAAGCGAGGCTTCGGATGTGCTTCATGTTCTTGGCAGAATTGCATTTCCCTTATTTTGCTTTTTGATAGTTGAGGGATTTTTGCATACTCATGACATAAAGAAGTACCTGCGAAATATGCTTGTCTTCGCAATCATTGCGGAGCCCATATACGATTTCGTTCAAACCGGGCAGCTCTTTGACCTTCGGCAACAAAATGTTATGTGCGAGCTCCTGCTTTCCTTGGTCTTTTTGATTATTCTGGAAAAGATACAAAGTCTTTCAAAATGGAAGAGGCACATCGCAGAAATTGCTCTGATTGTTTTGACAGCACTGGCAGCTGAATACACTAAACTAGATGGCGGCGTGTATGGCATTCTGCTTGTGGCTGCATTCTATTTATTCCACGACAGCAAGGCCAAGATGTTCTTTGCTGCAGTATGCGCAGTGCTCCTTTCGTCATGCCATATAGTTGGCGGCGGATTTGAGTTTGCTACAGCTAATGTATTTAATCCTGATGTTGCTGCCGCGGTCGTTTCGTTGCTGCTTATCAATCTTTATAATGGCAAGCGAGGGCTGAAGCTGAAATACTTCTTCTACATTTTCTATCCGGCACATCTTGCTCTGCTTTATGGTGTCTCACTTATTGTTTTGAACTGTCTTTAATAACTCTCAAACAAGTCTCTGAAAGCAGAAACAAACTGACCCTAAGACTGCTTGTGAATTTCCGGAAGACCTGAGAGATGCGAGGATAGACAATGAGGGCTGCAGAAAGATGCTTCTCAGTTCTCTGGCGGATCGCACGTATCTGTATGAGGATCACTTCCGCACACTCATTAATAACAGTGATAAACACGGCAGATCCTCAAAACATGAGGCTGCGAAGGTCGAACGATGCTTCGAAAGCATGAATGGCACCGAGAAAACGAGTTCGGAAGCATCTTCTGGATGCTCCACCATAGAATAGAAAGCGATCGACTCCGGTTGGTCGCTTTTTTGTTGCCGCGGCACGGGTTCGAACCCGAACTTCTCTATATATAAGAACGCTTGGCGAACAAAATCTGCCTTTTACCGACGGGAAACAAATAGCTGATGCTTTTGGAGTAAAGTGGCGCTCCAGAGATGACCGATGCCTTAACACCTTTAAACCAGCTGGTCATCGCCAATATCAGAAGCTGCTGCTTCGAATACGGCCTCAGTGAAGCAACTGAGGGTTCTATTC
>USKL01000009.1 GCA_900555225.1 uncultured Collinsella sp. | reverse complement strand
CTAAAACAGACGTTCACTTCGCGGAAAAGTATTAGACCTCGATAGCGGGGGATGGGGTGCCGGTGCAAAACGGCGTCAAGGGTTGGTCGAGCAGGCGGTTTCTCCATTGATGTCTGCACGGCATGTGACACTTACTCTGCCGCTTCGTTCTGCCACGGCGGCATGCATCTGAACAACGACCCTCTAAGGAGTTCGATATCGATGGGTGACAACGCAAAGCATCTCGCAAAGAAGTGCGTTAAGGACGCAGGACCGTGCCTTGCGCTGTGCGTAGCCGGCGCAGCGGTCGCGCTGCTGGCTGTTCTGGGGCCATTCGACGTGCTCCGAAGTGCCAGCTCTTTGCACGTTTGCATTGCCCTTGCCGGTGCCATGATGACCGGCGGCGTGCTCGATCTGGTTTTTTGGGTGCTTGACCCGTTTGGATGGAAGAACGAGGGGTAAGCCCTAAAGGATGGAAGGGTTGGAACGGTTGGCTTAGTGATCGTGCAGAATGTGGGCTAGCGACTTACGGGGAAGTGGTGATCCGATGACGGTCTATGTGACGGGCGACGTCCATGGCGGCGCTGACATGCAAAAGCTCCGCGATTGGGAGCTTGGGGATAGCCTGGCGAGCGACGACTATCTCATCATCGCGGGCGACTTTGGCTTTCCCTGGGACTTTTCTGCCGAGGAATGTGCCGACATCGCCTGGCTGGAGTCGCGCCCCTACACCGTGCTGTTTGTCGACGGCAACCACGAGCGTTTCGATCACTGGGCGGAGCGACCCATGGAGTTGTGGCACGGTGGGCTGACGCAGCGCCTGTCGGATACCTCGCCCATACGGCGCCTGACGCGCGGCGAGGTTTTTGAACTCGACGGCTCAACGATCTTTACCATGGGCGGCGCCACGAGCGTGGACAAGGAATATCGCGTGCCGTATTCCAGTTGGTGGCCGCAGGAGCTGCCGGACGAGCGCAACTTTGGGGAGGCGCGGGCAAGGCTCGACAGCGTGGGTTGGAAGGTCGACTACGTAATCACCCACACCTGCTCCACGCGCATGCTCTCGCCCACGCTCTATCCGGCACCCGGCTGGAATTGCCCCGGCGTTGATCGTCTTACTGCATTTTTCGATGAGCTGGAAGACCGCTTGGATTATAAGCGCTGGTACTACGGGCATTTTCATCGGGATGCCAACCCGGCCGAGCGCCACACCGTGCTCTATGACTGCATCGTTCGCTTGGGTGACGAACTCCAGCCCTGGGATGTTGCGTAGAGGCGGGGTGGCTGGCTACTCGACCGTTACAGTGATGTTCTCCCGATGCGTACGGATAACATCCCAGCTAAAGTGCTCGACCAGCTGCTCGGCAGAGCGCGGTGTGGCGTCCGGCGCGATGCCCGTTTGCCCGGCGAGCCATCCCAGCAGCGTCTCGGGCGTGCCAAAGCGTGCGCGTAGTTCGCCCAGGTCCAAATCGCGGTCTCGCTTGGAAAGGCGGCGGCCATCCGGCGACATGAGCAGCGGAATGTGTGCGTAGTGCGGCGTTGGAAGTCCCAGCAGATGCTGCAGGTAGATTTGGCGCGGCGTGGAGCCCAGCAGGTCGCATCCGCGCACAACCTCGGTGACGCCCATGGCAGCGTCGTCGACCACCACGGCCAGCTGATAGGCAAACACGCCGTCGCTGCGGCGCACCAAAAAGTCTCCGCACTCGGTGGCGAGTGCCTCGCATTGGGCTCCGTACGTGCGGTCCACGAATTCGATCACGTCGTCTGCGAGGTCGTCGACGACGGGCACGCGCAGGCGCGTGGCCGGAGCGCGCAGGATGCTGCGGCGGGCAACCTCTTCGGCAGAAAGGCCTCGGCAGGCGCCGCGGTAGATGGGCGTGCCGTCGCTCGCGTGCGGTGCGCTCGCGGCATGGAGTTCGGCGCGCGTGCAAAAGCAGGGATAGGTGAGGCCGGCGTCTTGCAGTTGATGCAGAGCACGCTCGTACAGGTCTAGGCGATCATGCTGGTAGTAGGGGCCTTCGTCCCATTCGAGCCCCAGCCAAGCCAGGTCGTCAATCAGTTGGGCGGCAAGCTCCGGCCGCTTACAGCGATCGTCCAGGTCCTCGATGCGCAACACGATGCCGCCGCCCTGGCTGCGGGCCGAAAGCCACGAGCACAGACAGCTGAACACGTTGCCCAGGTGCATGCGGCCCGAGGGCGACGGGGCGAAGCGTCCCACGACGGGGGTGGGCTCTGCCGTTGCCGGTGCGTCCGCGGCGTGTGTTGCTATGTTGCGTGCGTTGATATCCATGCGGACGAGTATAGCGCGGGAGGTGGGGGAGGCACCGGCTCGACAGCTCGATCGCCACCCGCCAGCCCAACCCCTCAAACGACAGAAACCCCGGCAGCTCTTCGCAACTGCCGGGGTTTCCGCGGAAAAGGGGGACATGATCCTCAGGCGAACGGCAAAGGGGCAAACCGTTTTCGCTCAACTGCTTTATGCCCCTCGCTCGCCGGCTTAATCGGCTCACGCCGCGCCCACACAAAGCCGCTACACCTGTGACGGAGCTATGAAGTGGTATCTATTGCCGGAGCGGGCTATGTCAAGGAGTGTCCCAGATTGCCGGCAGATAAGGAACGTCCCCAGGTGCCGGCCGCGGGCGTGACTTTCGTCCCGTTTGATACTCCGCTGACCTAGATGTTCGTCACATGAACCCGCAAACGTGGGACAATGACGCTACTTGTATCACAGACAAAGGATGTGCCTATGAACGCCCCCGTTGCCAAGACCTGTCGGCAGCGCTGCCCGTTTGCGCGATTTGCTTCCATTTGCGCGCTCGTCGCGTGCGCGCTGCTGCTGTTGCCCGCCGTTGCACGTGCCGACGGGTATTCCATGACCCAAACCTACATCAGTGCCACGGTCGAGGCCGATGGATCGCTGACCGTTGTCGAGGGGCGCCAGTTTGATTTCGATGACGACATCAACGGCGTGTTTTGGGAGATTAATACGGGTACCAACCAGCAGGGTGGCACGGCGGGCGTCGATGTGCTGAGTGTCGAGGAAGGGGACACCGCGTTTAACAAAGTCGATAGCGCGAACAAGGGCGACTCTGGCGTCTACACGGTCGAGCAGACCGGTGACGGCGTAAGGATTAAGGTGTTCAGCCCTCACGAGAGCGGCGACAGCGCAATCTACTACGTGAGCTACACCATGACCGGTGCGGTTATGAACTGGGCCGATACCGCCGAGCTCTACTGGAAGTTTGTGGGCGACGGCTGGTCTGCGGATTCCGATGACGTCGAGATGGAAGTGCGCTTCGCAAATGCCGCTGCCGGGACGGCGGCCGTCAAGGGCGATAACTTCCGCGCATGGGGCCACGGTCCGCTGACGGGCGACGTGTCGCTCGATGAGGACGAGCCCATGGTCACCTATACCATTCCCTGCGTGCATCAGGGCGAATTCGCCGAGGCACGCATCGCCTTCCCCAGCGACTGGGTGCCGCAGCTTGCCGCCGCGGGCGAAGAGCGCATGTCAACGATCCTGAGTGAAGAGAAGGAATGGGCCGACGAAGCTAACGCCCGCCGCGCTCACGCTCGCATGATTGCCAATGCACTTGCCGTGCTAAGTGTTGTTGCGGCGGTGGCCTTTACCGGCACAATCGTTATGCTCAAGCTGCGCAAGCGCAAGCCCAAGCCGCTTTTCCAGGACGAATATTTCCGCGATGTGCCTTCGGCCGACCATCCCGCCGTGCTTTCGGCCCTCATGAGCTGGAACGAGGTGCCCGATCAGGCATATATCGCCACGCTCATGAAGCTCACTGACGACCGTGTGATCAAGCTGGAGCAGGCGACCGTGACCAAGGCCAAGAAGGGTCTGTTGGGGCGTGAAAAAGAAGAGCAGACGTATCGCGTGACGGTGAGTGATGCGGGCTGGAAGTCGGCCAAGGGCATTGACCACATGGTGCTCAAGGTCTTCTTTGCCGGTGCTAAGCCTGACGAGAACGGTGACCGTTCGCGCACGTTCGACGAGCTGCAGCACTACGTCAAGCAGCACGCTACACCCGTGGGTGATAAGCTCGAGGACTATCAGAACACCGTTAAGGGCAAGCTGGCCGATAGCGAGTACGTTGCCTCGGACGGCATTGTTGCAATGGTGTTTTGCCTGGTTCTTGGTATCCTGATTGCCTTTGTTCCCGTGGGATCCATCTTCTTTACCGATGGCGCACAGGCGAACATTACCGCCGCGGTTATCTCGGTGCCGATTGTGCTGGTGGGTATCGGCGTGGGCCTTACGTTCCGCCGCTTTACGCCGGAGGGCGCCGAGGTGGCGGCTCGCTGCATGGCACTTAAGCATTGGCTCGAGGACTTCACTCGTCTAAAGGAAGCCGTCCCGGGCGATCTGGTGCTGTGGAACAAGCTGCTGGTGATGGGCGTTGCCCTGGGCGTTTCGAAAGAAGTGCTGCGACAGCTGGCCGAGGCCGTGCCTGCGGACCTGCGCAACAGCGACGATTTCTACGACAACTACCCCTGCTACTGGTGGTACTACCATCATTACGGTACCGAGTCCCCGCTCGATTCATTCGATGACGTGTATCACGAGACCATCCGCGAGCTGGCTTCGAGCTCCGATAGCTCGAGCGGCGGCAGCGGCGGCGGCTTCTCTGGCGGCGGTGGTGGCGGCGTCGGCGGAGGCGGCGGCGGAACGTTCTAGCGCGTTCTGATTTTTGGGATGGATCTTCTCCGGCGACTGTTGGCGGAAAATCTATCCCATTTTTATGCTTTGAAATGGGTCTATCTTTCCGTTACGGATCCCCACACAGGGGGCAGTGGGCAAAAAATGCCAAATATGAGTACTGTTGCCATTATAGTGACATATATTTGAACTAAATAATGGGCCCCTAATGAGATTATCTCTCGTTAGGGGCCCATTTTATTGAACATTTGTGGAAATACGTCAGCTCGCCTGACTGGCTGCTATGTCTAAAAGCCTCTAAAATGCCCCAAATCGCTGCTACTAAAAAGGTAACAGTACTCATATTTGATGTTTTTTGCCCACAGCTATTTGCAGACCCCTCTATAGGGCGACGCCAACGAGGGTTTCGTCGACTGTGTTACCCAAGAATGTCCCCAACAACTAGGTGCGGTTGCTGCCAAGGAGTGTCCCGGGGTGCCGGCACAAAAGGAACGTCCCTAACTGCCGGGTTTAGGCTGTTAGGTCGAGTTCGTAGAGAAAGCTTTCGCGCGGCATGTCGTGACGGCGCTCTTCGCGGTTGGCGCGGTGCGTGGCCGTGCGCTTAAAGCCGTGCAGCTCGTAGAACTTCCACGAGCAGTTGGAGTCGGTGTACAGGTGCGCCCTCGTCGCTCCAAGCGAGGACAGGTGTGAGACCGCGGCATCGAGCAGAACCGTGCCAACGCCCAGGCCATGGACATCGCGATCCACGGCAAGCAGCGTGACCTCGTTGTCGTGCGGCAACGGGCTGCTCTCGAGCAGGCGGTTGTTGGTTCGGATGGTTGCGCGCACAAACGAGAGATACTCGGCGCAGGCATCAGGCTCCAGCTCACGCATCTGCGATAGCAGTGCGCGTTCGGTATCCATCCAATGCTCGTTGATAGTGACGCCGGAGTTCTGTCCTGCGCGTGCAAGTGCAATGCCGCGCGCCTCGCCGTCAATCACCGCAACCTGCGAAAACGTCGATGACGAAAGGCAATAGGCGAGGTCGCACGCGGCCTCAAGGCGGTTGTACTCATCGTTATCCGAATTGTTATGCCAAAGTTGCTGCAGAATCAGCGCGATGGCGTCGAAGTCTTCGGTATCAAACGGTCGGTAGAGAACCCGCGAGACCATGGTGCCTCTTTCTTTTGCGGATGCATATCGAGCACAGTTCTACCACGCCATTGGCATCTAATTATGGTGCCCCTGTGTTCCATGAACTCACCGTGCCCGGTGCCATGCCCATCCCCTCCGCTCGCAAACTTTTTCTGCACATGCGCCCGTTGCGGGGTGCATCGATGCGCTCGATGCGCTACATTAAATCAGTATTTTCAATGCCGCTGCGCGAGCGCTGCAGATCGACGTATCACCGACTCACAGAGCACGGCGGCGTACCAGACAGGAGGACTGCATGGGATCTGATGTGAAGATCGCACGCGCGTTGATCTCGGTTACCGATAAGACGGGCGTCGTCGATTTCGCACGGACGCTGGTTGACGACTTTGGCGTCGAGATCATCTCTACGGGCGGCACGGCTCGTGCCATCGAGGACGCGGGCGTTCCCGTAACCCCCATCGAGGAGTTCACGGGCTATCCCGAGATGATGGACGGCGTTAAGACCCTGCACCCCAAGGTTCATGGCGCGCTGCTGGCCCGCCGCGATTCCGAGCAGCACATGCAGGAGGCGGCTCAGCACGGCATTAAGCTGATCGACCTGGTCGTCGTCAACCTGTACGAGTTCGAGAAGACCGTCGCCAACCCCGAGGTCACCTTCGCGGACGCCATCGAGCACATCGACATCGGTGGCCCCTCCATGCTGCGCTCTGCCGCCAAGAACGCCACGAGCGTTACCGTCATTTCCGATCCGGCCGACTATGATGCCGTCCTGGCCGAGATGCACGAGACCGGTGGCTGCACCACGCTTTCCACCCGTCGTCGCCTGCAGGTGAAGGTCTACCAGACCACCGCCGCCTACGACACGGCCATCTCCCGCTGGCTCGCCGCCCAGGCAAGCGACGTGGCGGACACCTCTGCCAAGCTCGAGATTTCGCTGGAGAAGGTCGACGACCTGCGCTATGGCGAGAACCCGCAGCAGAAAGCCACAGTCTATCGCTTTGCCGAGGGCTGCGAGAACACCGCGAGCTCGCAGTTCCCGCTCGTGGGCTCCAAGCAGATCCAGGGCAAGCCGCTCAGCTACAACAACTATCTGGATGCCGACGCCGCCTGGAACCTGGTCCGCGAGTTCGACGAGCCGGCCTGCGTAATCCTCAAGCACCAGAACCCCTGCGGTTCCGCCGTTGCCGAGGACATCACGGCTGCCTACGACCGCGCCTTCGCCTGCGATCCCAAGAGCGCCTTTGGCGGCATCATCGCCTGCAACCGCGAGGTTCCCTTTGATCTGGTTGAGCACTTTGCCGATCAGAACAAGCAGTTCGTCGAGGTCATCATCGCCCCGAGCTACACCGCCGAGGCGCTCGAGCGCATGGCCAAGCGCCCCAACCTGCGCGTGTTGGCGACCGGCGGCGTGGACCACGGCGCTCAGGTGGAGCTGCGCTCCGTCGACGGCGGCATGCTGGTGCAGGAGGTCGACCACGTGACCGAGGATCCCGCGACCTTTACGTTCCCCACCGACCGCAAGCCCACCGACGCCGAGATGGCCGAGCTCGAGTTTGCCTGGAAGGTCTGCAAGGGCGTTAAGTCCAACGCCATCCTGGTCTCCAAGGGTAAGGCCGGCATTGGCATGGGCCCGGGTCAGCCTAACCGCGTTGACTCTGCGCTACTTGCCTGCGAGCGCGCCGAGGACTTCTGCGAGCGCGAGGGCGTGGAGAAGGGCGGCTTTGCCTGTGCAAGCGACGCGTTCTTCCCGTTTCGCGACAATGTCGACGTGCTTGCTGCGCACGGCGTGACCTGCATCATCCAGCCCGGCGGCTCCAAGCGCGACGACGAGAGCATCCAGGCCTGCAATGAGCACAATATTGCTATGGTGTTTACGGGCGCTCGCCACTTCCGCCACTAAGTTCCGCCTTGGGACAAAATAATCTCCGCAAAAGACGGCTGCTCCGTTTGGAGGGCCGTCTTTTTGGTATAAGAGGACGGAATGACTAACACGAAAGGTATGACCATGCCCCAGATTGATGATGCCGAGCTGTTTGGCAATGCCGAGGATCAGCGTGCGTACGAGGACTTTTGCGCTAATCAGGAGGCGGTCGAGAAGTTTACGCTCGACAAGCCCGCGCTTGTCTGCCGTTGGCGCATGTCCAATAAAAAGGTGCCCATGCTCAACCGCCACATTCGCGCACTGTCCGAGCGCCTGGTGCAGGGCGAGCCGCTTACCCATAACATGCTCAGCTGGGCCAAACAGCACGTTGAGTGGTCGCTTGCCGAGGGCGATTACACTGCGCACGACGGCGTACTCATGCTGGTGATCGACATCAACGGCAACGCCGCCATGACGGTGGGGGAGTACGAGCCGCTCGCCGATACGTCGGCCAAGGCGCTGCGTGCCCGTTCCGCCGAGGCCCGCTCCGAGGCCGACGAGACCGGCGTGGCGCCCGAGTTGCTCGCCGCCGTCAACAACGGCGAGCTTGCCTTTGTGGCGCCGGCGGACGAGTGCCTGTGCGGCACGGCGACGCTCATCGAGCAGTTGGCCCAGACCAAGGGCATCCCGGTCACGCGCGTAGACATTCCCGCGCAGCTTAAGGGCGCGTTGTTCCTGGTGAGCGACGAGCACGGCGTGGTCCCTGCAACCGAGACGGACGCCGCCGAGGCCGACGCCGCTATGGTCACCTTCTTCGCCGACGGCTACGAAAAGCTCCGTGCCCGCCGCTCCTAACCTCAAGGCGGGGTGGGCTTACTGAAGCGAGCGAGCGCGTTCGATGGCGTAGGCGAGCGACAGCTGCTCCATCTCCGGGGCGCATTTGTAGCTCAGTCCTGTGAGAGCCGTCACCTTATCGAGGCGATATCGAATCGTGTTCGGGTGCTGGCTAGTCTGCTTGGCGGTTCGCTCGATACGTCGGTCGTTCTCGATGAATGCGGCGAGCGTGGATTCCAGTTCGCTGCCATGCTCGCTGTCGTGCTCGCGTATCGGCGAGAGAATCGCCTCCGAGAACGATCGCATCTCCGGGGTTTCCGCAAAAGGCATCACGGTTCTCAGGATGCCGAGCTGCGTATAGCGGACGGGGCCCTCGGCTCGTTGACAAGATAGACGCTGTGCGTAAATCGCCTGCGAGATTGCCTGCGCCACCGCCTCGTCTCCAAACAGAATATCGCTGATGCCGAGCCCTTCCGCTCCGCCATCGATGCTGCTAGCCTCGATGAGCTCCGTGAGCGCCTGCACGATTCGCTCCACATCGAGCGTCTGTTCCGAGTCGCTTGTCGCTACGAATAACAAACCTCCGTCATAGGGCGCCAGCATATTGTGGCATCCGGCGAGGGTCGATTTTGCACAGAGACGTTCGATTTGTAAAAACGTACGCGGGTCGAGGGGCTCTGCAAACGATGCGAACAGGGCGACCGCTTCGTCCAGAAATGACGGGTTGAGGCTTCGGATGCGTCGGCAGATGGACTCGGGCGATACGTCTGTCCTCAGGGCATCGATCTCGCGCTGTGCGAAGTCGATGGACGCGAGCTGCTCGATATGCCGTTTGACCTCATAGATGACGCTGTCAAAGAACAGTGAGTCGTCGGTGGTGAGAAAGACCGGGTAGTGCCGTGCGTTGGCGTAGCGGATGGCTTGGTCGGGAATCGGGATGTGCAGGACGTTTTTGATGATGAGACCGCTCGTTCCCTTGGCGACGAGGTATTTCACGGCTTCAGTGATGAGGTATGGGTCGTCCTTCGCATAGAGGAAGGTGCTGAGGACGATTTCGTCTGAGCTGAAGTTGGCGCGCTGGTACTTGTTCTTGAGGCCGGGCATGAGTTCATAATCGAGGATCCCGACGCCAGAGACGGCACACGAGACGCCATCGCTGCCGGCGATTAGGCGGACCGACCCCTCATATTCCCGCGAGAAGTCCGAGATGGTGTATAGCATCAACATCACCTTGTAAATTACTACAATAGGTACAGGTATAAATAGGATAATCGCACATCCGTATGCCTTTGATGCGAGAAATAGTTCAAATATCTGCTGATAGAACGAAAAATCAGATTGAGAATCGTTGTAGATTCCAACAAGAAATGATCCTTGGCGGCATCGTTACTAAACCGTACAGTGAAGCAACGTAAAGCTTTCGCTGAGAGGAGCGATGATGGGGCAGATGGTGGTGCTTTCGGCCGAGGAAGTTTCCAAGGTGCTGACGATTGAGGATGCAATCGCTGCCGTGGAGGAGGCATATCGCCAGAAGGCAACGGGCAAGGGCGTTGCGTGGCCGATGGTATATGAGCAGTTCGAGCCCGGCGTGGCCGATATGGATATCCGCTCGGGCGAGTTGGCGGGAAGCGGTCTCTTCGGTCTCAAGCTCACTGCCTGGTTCTCTCAGAATCCCAAAAAGGGGCTGCCCGAGATCTTTGGCACCACGCTGCTGTGCGACAACGCGACGGGAGAGCCGTTAGCGCTGCTCAATGCCTCCGCCGTCACTGGACTTCGCACCGGTGCCGCCGCTGCGCTCGGTGCCAAGTGGCTGGCTCGGGCGGATGCGTCCAAATTGCTTGTTGCTGGTGCCGGCCATATGAGCACCTATATGGTGGCGGGCGTGCTCGCCGCCTGTCCCAAGGTGTGCGAGGTCAAGGTGTGGGAGCCGGTTTCCGATGCCGCGCCCGAGGCCCGCATCGAGCGCATGCGAGACGAAGTCGCCCATATCTTGGGCGCCTGCGAGCATGTTCGCGAGGCATCCACCTATTCCATCGAGGCGACGGCCGACGGCCAAGGTGCCGCGGCAGAGGCCGACACCATCGTGACGATCACGCCGGCGACCAAGCCCATCATCCCCGATGCATGGGTGCGCCCCGGTACGCATATCTCCTGCGTCGGTGCCGACATGCCCGGCAAGCAGGAGCTCGCCTCGGCGCTTGTCACCCGTGCCGCTGTTTACGTCGACGACCGCGAGCAATCGGTCGCGTCCGGCGAGCTGGAGATTCCGGTTGCCGAGGGTGCCATCACCCCAGAGGACATCAAAGCGGAGCTCGGCGAAGTCATCGCCGGCACGGCTACGGGGCGTTCGGATGACGAGCAGGTGACGGTGTTCGATACGTCGGGCATCGCCGTTCAGGACCTTTCGGCATCGAAAATTGCCTACGACCGCGCCGTCGAGGCGGGGCTGGGCACCGTGGTGGAACTGTAAGAAAGTCAAGGAAAGGAAGCGACAATGCAGATCAAGGATTTCGCCGTCGAGCAGTGGATGAACGAGTGGGAGACCAAGTGCACCCACAACGTTGCGGAGACGTGCGTCTACTCCCTCACGCTCGACCAGCTGTTCGAGCTTACGAACACCGACAAGAAGGCGTGGCTCGATAGCCTGTGCTCGCGCCGATTCACCTACGGGGACATCGAGGGGCAGCCCGGCTTCCTCGAGGGGGTCGCGCGTCTCTATAAGACGGTCGAACCCGGGCATATCGTGCCCACGCACGGCGCGACCGGTGCCAACTCCCTGGTTATTTCCACGCTCGTCGAACCGGGCGATCACGTAGTCTCCGTCAAGCCTACCTACCAGCAGCTTTACTCGATTCCCGAGATGTGCGGTGCGAAGGTCGATATCCTTCAGCTCGATCGCAAGAACGGCTATCACGTCGACGTCGACGCGCTCGATACCCTGGTGACCGACGATACCAAGCTCATCTGCATCAATAACCCGGACAACCCCACGGGCGCCCTGCTCGACACCGATACGCTCAAGGCGATTGTCGAGGTCGCACGCAAACACGACGCGTGGGTGCTCTGCGACGAGGTCTATCGTCTGCTTACTCAGACGGATGAGTACTCCGAGTCTGTGATCGACCTGTACGACAAGGCCGTCGTCACCGCATCCATGTCCAAGGTCTGGTCGTTCGCCGGCCTGCGTCTGGGCTGGGCGGTCACCAAGAGCCCGGAACTTCGTCGCGCGCTGCTCTCGCATCGCGACTACAACCTGATTTCCGCCGGCATATTCAGCGAGACGGTGGCGGAGCTGATTCTGGGCAACGCTTCCGTGATCCTTGAGCGCAGCCGTCGCATCGTCCGTCAGAACCTTGCTGTTCTGGAGAAGTGGGTCGAGAGCGAGCCGCACCTGTCGTTCGTTAAGCCCGAGGCGGGTACCACCGCGCTCGTGTATTACGACTACGACATCGACTCCAGGACGTTCTGCATCGACATGATTAAGAAGTCCGGCGCGCTCGTCACCCCGGGCGATTGCTTCGAGGAGCCCAAGAGCATGCGCATCGGCTATGCATACTCCGATAACACCGACGACCTGCAGAAGGGCCTGGATGCCATCTCTGCGTACATGCGTACGCTCGAGTAGAGGCTCGAGATCGAAGTGATGGGGCCGATCGGCTCGGACCCGAGGGCCCCTATTTTCTCTCAAGGCTACCGAACACTTTTGTCATATTAGGTGCCCACGGGGTCGTATCGCTGCGACGCCGTGGGCATAATGGTGTGGAAGGTGCAAGTTGCGCGAAATGGGAGGACGCATGGCGCTGATCTATATCGTTGAGGATGACGAGCCCATTCGTCGCGAGCTTGCCGACATCCTTGCCCGTGCCGGTTTTGAGGTCGAGGCCTGCGAATCGTTCGAGCATGTCTCGCGTGATATTCTCGCCGCCGCGCCCGACCTGGTGCTGCTCGACCTCACGCTTCCTGTCAAAGACGGCCAGCACGTCTGCCACGAGGTTCGCCGCGATTCCGAGGTTCCCATCATCGTCCTCACCTCGCGCACGACCGAGATCGACGAGGTTATGGCCATGACGCTCGGCGCGGACGACTTTGTTCCCAAGCCCTACAGCGCGCGTGCTCGTGGCCCGCATCAATGCCCTGCTGCGCCGCACCACGGCGGCAGGCGAGCGCAGCACACTCGTCCACAAGGGACTGGAGCTCGACCTCGCCCGCTCTACGGTCACCAACACGGCAACCGGCACCAGCACCGAGCTTACCAAAAACGAGCTGCGTATCCTCTCGCTGCTTCTGAGCCGCGCGGGCAAGATCGTTTCGCGCTCGGCTATCATGCAGGATCTGTGGGACTCCGACGCCTTCGTGGACGACAATACGCTCACCGTCAACATCAACCGCCTGCGCACCACGCTCGAAAAAATCGGCATCAAGGGGTATTTGACTACGCATCGCGGCCAAGGCTATTCGGTCTAGGGGCCGGCTATGTCGTTTGGCAAGTTCTTTAAAGATGCGCTGCTTCCCGTCGCCGTGTGGACGTGCGGCGTGCTGCTGAGCTGCTTTGTGCTGACGGTCGCCGGTGCTTCGGCATCCATCGTGGTCGTGGCGGTCGGCGTGTCCTTTATCTTTGGTATGCTCGGCATCGTGATCGAATACGCGCGCCGTCGCCGTTTTCTGCGCCAGCTGGAGCGTGCGGCAGAGGAGCTCGAGAGTCCCGCATGGGTGCAGGAGATGGTGCAATGCCCGACCTATGCCGAGGGCGAGCTCGAGTACGAGGTCTTGCGCCGGGTGGGCAAAGCCGCTTGCGACGAGGTTGCCGAAGGCCGGCGTCAGACCGATGACTATCGTGACTATATCGAGAGCTGGGTCCACGAGGCCAAGCTGCCCCTGGCGGCGGCTCACCTGATTTTGGAAAACCTGGATGGCAGCGAAGACGACCTGTCGCGCGTGGATGACCTGGGCCGTGAGCTGACTCGCGTGGAGCGCTATATCGACCAGGCGCTGTACTACGCGCGCTCGGAAGTCGTGGAGCGGGACTACCTGATTCGCCGCTGGGATCTCAAGACCTTGGTGACGGGCGCGATTAAAGCCAACGCGCGCGAGCTCATCGCGGCGCACGTGGCCCCGGTGTGCGAGAACCTCGACTTCGAGGTCTTTACCGACGAGAAGTGGCTCGAGTTTATTCTGGGCCAGCTTATTCAGAACAGTATTAAATATGCGCGCGAGGACGGCGCGAAGATCGTGTTTTCGGGCGCGTTGCTGGACGAGGGTCTGGCGAGCGAACGCATCGAGCTCACCGTCGCAGACAACGGCTGCGGCGTGAGCGCGGCCGACCTGCCGCGCGTGTTCGAGAAGGGCTTTACCGGCGATAACGGCCGCACCACCAAGCGTGCAACAGGTATTGGCCTCTACCTGGTGGCGCGCCTGTGCTCCAAGATGGGCATCGATGTTACCGCGGCATCCGACTCCGGCGAAGGCTTTGTCGTAACATTCGCCTTCTCGACCAACAAGTTCCAATACTTTGAGTAGTCGGGTCGTATGGCGTAGCCGTTCAGGATCTTCCCATTTAAGAAGAAATCAGGCTTTTCGGCAGCTATATTCCTGAACGGGAACATTGCTAATGTAGTCAACACTATATTCCCGTACATGAACATAGTGCTACAGTTTTATACTATGTTCACGGACAGGAATATAGCTGGAGGCGTCATGAGAACGGTGACAACGATTAAAAAGCTGGATGGACGCATCAAGCTCAAACCGTCGGAAGTCGCTTTCTCGGAGCGCACGGTTTTCGATCCCGCCGAGATAGGGAAGGCCCTTAGGCTCAGAAGGCGTGAGCTCGGTTTGACTCAACGTGACGTCGCGACTATGACGGGTCGCAGCCTTCGTGTGATTGGTGATATCGAACGGGGGCGGACAACGGTCGAAATTGGTGTCATTTTCGATTACGCCTCCATCGTGGATATTGATTTTATTCTGAAGGTGAGGGGGAAGTAATGGATGGCACGCTGTTCGTTCACCGTGAGTTTAATGGGTCTTACCAGCTGGTTGGCATATTGGAGGAACATGCGGGGTTTCCGGCATTCACCTATAGCCCCAAATATCTCGAGAGCGGTGATGCGGCGCCGATTTCGATCTCGCTGCCGTTGTCGGCCGAGACATTTAGTCCGGACGCAACGGGCTCCTTTTTCTCTGGCATCATTCCGGAGGGGCAGCTCAACAGGGACCTTGAGAAAAGGGCGCGAGCGGAACGCGGAGATTACTTCAAGGTGCTCGATTTAGTCCGCGATGAACCTGTCGGCGCTCTGGTTTTGACGCGAGAGCCTTCGGCCGACAGTCTCGAAATGGGCTATGAAGAGATAGGTGAGGAACAGCTAAGCGGGCTGGCATACGCGCCGGCGGAGGTTGCTTTTGATTTAGCGCTAGAGAGTCGAATCTCCCTTGCAGGTGCTCAGGCGAAGGTCGGTCTCTACCATACGGGCGATGACCCATGTGGCGGATGGTACCTGCCTCATGGAGCGGCCCCATCCACGCACATTCTCAAGGCGGGATCGAAAACGTTCCCGGGCGAGACGGTGTGCGAAGCGATGTGCGTGAGAGCCGCCTCTCTGATGGACCTATCGGCCGAAGAGTGTTTTCTTGTCCGAGTTGAGGATGCCGAGCCAATTATCGCCGTGAAGCGATTTGACCGAGTAACGCCTGATGCTGGACGCTCGGTTGACGGATTGCCAATTCCGTACCGTTTGCACCAGGAAGATGTTTGTCAGGCCAAGGGTATCTCGCGTGAGCTTAAATATGAGCCGACGGGCGTCAATTACCTGGGGCTTATCGTCGATGCGGTGCGAAGGGCGTCGACGAATCAAATGGAGGACAGGTTCCTTGTCGGCTATAACCAGCTGTTTGACTATGCCGTAGGTAACTGTGATAACCATCTAAAGAACTGGTCGCTCGTATGGGACGAAAGTTGGAAGCAGGTGAGGTTGGCGCCGCTCTATGACGTACTGTGCACAACGGTTTACCCCAGTCTCGTTCGTGAGATGGGCGTCTCGTTTGGTGGGAGCCGCAAGATTGACGACGTAACGCGTGGGTCGGTGATGAGCCAAATGATTGAGGCGGGTTTGCCCGGGGGAATTGTCGCCGGAATGATTGCTGATACCTGCAATGAGGTTCCAGACGCGCTAAGAGACGCGGCGCGCGGTCTCAAAGAAGAGGGTTTTCCCGAGGCGGAGGTAATGTTCGAGAAGATCATTCCAGAAGTGCAAGCTCGTCTAAGCAGGATCGCCTTATAACAAAAACGTGCCGCCCCAAACAAAACGT